>CAZLJN010000047.1:0-11292 GCA_964559815.1 uncultured Propionibacteriaceae bacterium | reverse complement strand
GTCGATGGTGCGTCCGACCAGTTCCTGCAGCCCGGTGATGATCGCCGCGGCGATCGGCACCGGATCGATGGTGACGTGCGGGTAGGCGCCGTGGCCGGGATGGCCGTGGATGATGATCTCGAACCGATCGGCGGCCGCATTCACCGCGCCAGGACCGGTGCTGATCACCCCGGGCGCCACCCGCGGCTGGACGTGGGCGCCGATCACCGCGGCCACGTCCTCCTCAGCCAGCACGCCAGAACTGATCACCGACTCGGCCCCGCTGGGTTGAACCTCCTCGCGGGGCTGGAAGAGTCCGATCAGGCCGACCGGAAGCTCGACGGCGCGCGCGGCCTCCAGCAGCGCCCACAGCGCGGCCATATGGACGTCGTGGCCACAAGCGTGCATGGCCCCGTCAGCGGCGGCCCAACTCGCCCCCGTCTGCTCGCTGAGCGGCAGTGCGTCCAGTTCGCTGCGGACGACCACCGCCGGCCCCGGCGGCCCGACGCGGACGAAGAATCCGGTGTCGGCGACCCGGGTGGCCTTCAGCCCCGGCAGTGCGCGGCGCAGCCGATCGGCCGTGGGGCGCTCGGCTCCGCTGAGATCGGGATGGCGATGCAACTCCCGCCGCAGCGCCTGGGCGTGGGTCAGCTGGTGGTCGATCCGGGTGGTGAGTTCGGCCAGGAGTTGCACGGCGGCGCGATCCGGCCAAGTTGTCATGGCCTCATCTTCCCACCACTACCGGTTCCGCATCGCACGCACCTGCCGTTGTCCCCAGGTTGCGGTGGGTGAGGTGGGGTTACGGCAGCGGCTGGAACACCTGGACGGTGACATCGACGGTGATCGTGGACGCCGCCACCGAGGTCGGCACCTGATGGAAGGCGTTTGGCCCCATGGCGATCAGGTCGCGAGCCAACTCTTCGCTGACCGGAAGGCGGTACTTCACCACCCGGGTGTCGATCAGGTCGAAGAACTCCGCCGCCGCCGCGGCGACCTGCTCGGCCTTGCCGGTGGGCACGTCCAGCAGCCCATACGCGTCCCGCAGCCCGACCAGGTGCCCGGCGCGCGGGGTGACCGCGATGAAGCGTCCGTCGGTGCGCAGAATGCGGGCGAACTCGGGCAGATTGCGGGGTGCGAACACCGCCAGCACCACATCCACTGCGCGATCACGCACCGGCAGCGGCTTCCACACATCGGCGACGATCGCGGCGATCCGCGGGTCGGTGCGCACGCAGTGGCGGGCCGCCGCCTTGGACACGTCCAGCCCCAGCCCGATGCTGTCGGCGTCCCCGCCCAGCGCGGCCGACAGGTAGTGGCCGGTGCCCGATCCGGCCTCCATCACCCGCCGGCGCCCCACGGTCAGGCTGCTCAACAGGGCGGTCACCGGCTCGAACACCCCGGCGGCATGGACGCGGGCGCGGGCGTCCAGCATCGCTGCGGTGTCGGCATTGGCCGGTTCGGCAGCACCCAGGAGGTTCACATAGCCCTGGCGGGCGACGTCGTAGCTGTGACCGCCGCCGCAGCGCAGGGCGCCATCGCCGAAGAACAGCGAGTCACGGCACACCGGGCACGCCAGCAGGGCGGCCGCCTCTGTCAACCTCACGACGCCACGAAGTCGAGCCCCGAGCCGTCGGGGCTCGACAGGGCCAGGGAGTCGCCGGTGTTCGTCCAGGTGGTCAGCGTCGCCAGGCTGCCCAAGACGGCCGCCTCCTGCGCGGTCAGGGCGGCTGATGGGCAGGCCGTCTTGGTCGAATGCGGAGTGCCGAAACCGATCTGATCGCCGCTGATGGTGAGGTCGCCACCGAAGGAGTTGCAGGCCTTCCCGGAGTAGCGGTCGTCGGCGAGGGTGAGAGTGACCGAACTGCCGCTGACCACCGAGGTTGCCGAGGTGCCGGTGCGGATGGTCGTCAGCGTCCAGGTGGTGCCGATCAGGGGTCGTGATGAGGGTGTGGGGGCCACCGCCAGGCTCAGTAAGGCCTGGCCGGCGGCATTGAGCAACTCGATCCCGGTGCTCGTCGTTCGGGCGGTGGTGACGGTAGCCAGGACGGCCAGGAACTGCGCCTCCTGAGTCATCACCTGCTCATCGAGGCAGGCCATCGCGGTGACCACCGCCGGTGCCAGCCGCACCGAGGCGCCGCTGATGGTGACCTCGCCGCTATAGGAGTTGCAGCCGGTGGTGCCGCTGTAGAGTCCGGCGCCGAAGCCGATGGTGGGCTGCTTCCCGCTGAGCGTGGGGGAGGAGTTGATCGCGGTCACCACCCAGGCGGTGCCGTCCAGAGGTGGCGCGGACGGCGGCGGGGCAGCCGCGCAGCCGGCGGTGACCGCCAGCAGCATGACCGCGGTGAGGGCCAAGCGTCTCATTCGGGGGTTCTCCGTCCTTGCCGCGCGGGGGTCGGCGGCGAGTGGCCACGATGCGCGCGCCCCGCCAGCAGACCCACCTCTATTGAAGCGCACCCGGCCTGATCGGGCGCCCCGGACACCCAGAAGAAGAACTGACCAACGGTGGGGCAGGAGTGAGCCGGACGCCGCGGTCCGATACCCTTCGCTGCGTGACTGAAACCATGACACCGACGCCGCGCAGCGTCCTGGTGACCGGGGCGAGCCGGGGGATCGGTGCGGCGATCGCCGCCGATTTCGCCGCCGCCGGACACCGGGTGGCCGGTCTGTCCACCACCGGTGCCGCCCCCGAGGGAGTGCTGGGCATCGCGACCGACATCACCGACCCGCAAGCGGTCGAGGCCGCCTTCGCCGAGGCTGAGGCCGCCCATGGCCCGATCGAGGTGCTGGTGGCCAACGCCGGCATCACCAAGGACACCCTGATCCTGCGGATGAGCGAAGACGACTTCGCCCAGGTGATCGAGGTCAACTTGGCCGGCGCCTTCCGCTGCGCCAAGCGTGCGGCCAAATCGATGATCCGGGGCCGCTTCGGTCGGATCATCTTCATCGGCTCGGTGGTCGGGCTGTACGGCTCGGCCGGGCAGGTCAACTACTCCGCGTCCAAGGCCGCCCTGGTCGGCATGGCCCGCTCACTGACCCGCGAGATCGGCGGACGGGGCGTGACCGCCAACGTGGTGGCGCCGGGCTTCATCGAGACCGACATGACCGCGGCTCTGCCTGAGGAGATCGCGCAGAAGTACCGCGGGCAGATCCCGGCAGGTCGCTTCGGCGGCGTCGCCGAGGTGTCCTCTGCGGTCGGATACCTGGCCAGCGATCAGGCCGGCTACATCAGTGGAATCGTGCTGCCGGTCGACGGTGGCCTCGGCATGGGTTTTTGAGAGAAGGAAAAGAGATGGGAATTCTCGAAGGAAAGAACATCCTGGTCGCCGGCGTGACCATGAATACCTCCATCGGGTACCGGGTGGCGGAGATAGCTCAGGCCGAGGGCGCCAATGTGGTGGTGTCGAACTTCGGGCGGGCGATGAGCCTGACCGCGCGGGTGCTGAAGAAGCTCGACCCGACCCCGCCGCTGCTGGAGCTGGACGTCACCGACGAGACGCACCTGGCCCGGCTGCCCGAGATGCTCGGGGAGCATTTTGACCACCTCGACGGCGTCGTGCACTCGATCGCCTTCGCCAACCCGGAGACCGCTCTGGGCGGCAAGTTCCTGACCACCCCGTTCGCTGATGTCAGCACCGCGGTGCAGGTGTCGGCCTACTCGATGGTCAGCCTGGCCATGGCCTGCAAGCCGATGCTGGCAGCCAACGCGTCCATCGTCGGCCTGACCTTCGACGCCCGGATCTCCTGGCCCACCTACGACTGGATGGGTGTGTCCAAGGCTGCACTGGAGAGCGCGACCCGTTACCTCGCCCGCTACCTGGGGCCGGACGGCGTCCGCTGCAACCTGGTCGCGGCCGGTCCGGTGGACACCATCGCCAAGAAGGCCATTCCCGGCGCGGACAGCTTCAACACCATCTGGCAGGATCGTGCGCCGCTGGGCTGGGATTCCCAGGACTCCACCCCGACCGCCAAGGCCGTGGTCGCCCTGCTCAGCGACTGGTTCCCGGCGACCACCGGTGAGATGGTCCACGTCGATGGGGGACTGCACTCCACCGGAGCCTGAGGTGTCGGCCCCGGCTTACCCCGCTACGGCCGCCGGAGTTGGGTAGGTTGGACCCATGACCGTTGTGCAGCTGGAAGACGTCTCGATCATCCGATCCGGGGCCACCTTGCTGGACACGGTGTCGCTGAAGATCAGCGAGCATGAGCGCTGGGTGGTGATCGGCCCCAACGGTGCCGGCAAGACCACCCTGCTGCAGGTGCTGGGCGCCCAGATCCATCCCTCACGCGGACGCGTCAGCCTGCTCGGTGAGCAGTTGGGCGCCGTCGACGTGTTCGACCTGCGTCCACGGATCGGGGTGACTTCTGCGGCCCTGGCCGAACGGATCCCGAAGTCGGAGAGTGTCGCCGACGTGGTGGTTTCGGCGGCGTACGCGGTGATGGGCCGGTGGCGCGAGCACTACGACGAGCTCGATCACGATCGCGCCCGCTCGTTGATGACCCGGCTGCGCGTCGATCACCTCGCTACCCGGACTTTCGGCACCCTCAGCGAGGGCGAGCGCAAGCGCGTCCAGATCGCCCGGGCGCTGATGACCGACCCCGAGTTGCTGCTGCTCGACGAGCCGGCTGCCGGGCTCGACCTGGCCGGACGTGAGGCCCTGGTCGGCACGCTGGGGGAGTTGTGCCTGGATCCGCACGCACCGACCAGTGTGCTGGTCACCCACCACGTCGAGGAGATCCCGCTGGGAGTCACCCATGCGCTGCTGCTCAAAAACGGCCGGATGGTGGCCGCCGGCCCGCTGGCGCAGACGCTCACCTCTTCGCTGATGAGCTACACCTTCGATCTGCCCCTGGAGATTTCCACTGCGGGTGGACGCTGGGCCGCGCGGTCGATCTATCGTCCGACTTTCAGCTAGAGAAGGTCGCTGATCTGCCTATCGGCCGCCCGTTTCGCCACGGGCGGGACGCGCCCTGCGACAACCGGGTCTCGCCGGTGTGGACTCGAGTTGGCATGATGGAGTTACTTCGAGCCAAATAGGCGAGAGCAGCGTGGCTGAGCGGGGTGGGGGAACAATGCAGTGGGTCGCCGAAAACACCTGGGTGGTGTGGCTCGTGCTTGCCGGGGCTCTGGCCGTCACCGAAACCCTCACCCTGGATTTCACTCTGCTCATGCTGGCCGGCGGCGCGCTCGCCGGAGCCATCGTCGGGCTGGTGTTTCCGGGGTTGTGGTGGTTGCAGATCGCTGCGGCGCTGGTGGCCGCGGTGGCGTTGCTGGGGCTGTTGCGTCCGACTCTGCTGGAGCGGGTGCGTCGCGCACCGGGGTATCGGTCCAGCCTGGACAAGATGATCGGCTCTGCCGGCGTGGCCACCTCGGAGATCACCACCGCCGGCGGTGAGGCGAAGGTCAATGGCGAGGTCTGGTCGGCGCGGGCGGTGGACGGCACCATCCCGGCCGGCACGGCGATCGAGGTGTACCAGATCGATGGGGCGATAGCGGTGGTCTACCCCCAGCACGAAGCCCTGCCCTGATCGGGCGTTTCCGGGTGACAACACAAGGAGAGACATGCAAGAACTGTTGACGTTGATCGGCTGGTTGGTTGCGATCGCCGTGGTGGTCACGATCCTGCTGCGTTCGGTGCGGGTGGTTCGTCAGCAGCAGGTTGGCGTGGTGGAGCGTCTGGGCAAATTCCGCCGGACCCTCGAACCGGGTCCGCACCTGCTGGTGCCGGTGATCGATACCGTCCGCTACACCATGGACATGCGTGAGGCTGTGGTGCCGTTCCCGCCGCAGGGAGTGATCACCGAAGACAACCTGATGGTGAGTATCGACTCGGTCATCTACTTCCAGGTCGTCGACCCGGTCCGAGCCGCCTACGAGGCGCAGAACTACATTCAGGCGATCGAACAGCTGACCATGACCACGCTGCGCAACATCATCGGCGGTCTGGATCTGGAGAAGACCCTGACCAGCCGTGAGGAGATCAACCAGAAGCTCCGTGCGGTGCTGGACGAGGCCACCGGCAAGTGGGGCATCAAGGTCAACCGGGTCGAACTTCGTTCGATCGAGCCGCCGGCCACCATCCGCGACGCCATGGAGAAGGGCGCCCGGGCTGAGCGCGACAAGCGTGCGGCGATCCTGCTGGCTGAAGGCCAGCGTCAGTCGCAGATCCTGTCGGCGTCCGGTGATCGGGAGTCGGCGATTCTGCGCGCGCAAGGCGAGCGGGAGTCGGCGGTGCTGCGAGCGCAGGCCGATCGGCAGGCGTCCATCCTGCGGGCCGAGGGTGAGGCCCAGGCGATCAGCACCACCTTCAACGCCATTCACGCCGGCAAGCCGACGCAGTCGCTGCTGGCCTACCAGTACCTGCGGATGCTGCCGAACCTGGCCCGCGGTGAGTCCAACAAGATGTGGATCATTCCCAGCGAGTTGAACGACGCGCTCAAGGGCCTGGGGTCGATGGCGGCCAGCGCCAAGGGCGCTCCAGATCCCGAGGACGTGGGCGACTTCGAAGCCCCCGAGCCGGTGGACGTTTTCGCCGAGATCGAGGCCCAGAAGAAGGCCGACGAAGCCAGTTCGGCGGCCTCGGTGCAGCAGGCGATCGCCGAAGCAGAGGCCTTGGAGGGACGTCGTAACGCGCGGCTGGCGGTGTCGGAGCCGACGAACTCGCTGACCACCGGCCCCGCCGCTTCCCAGCCGCCGGCGGCAACGGGCCAGGAGGTCACTGCGCCCCCGCAGTGAGCGGCGTCACCACGCACCAAAACACCAGGACGGGCTCGCGATCGCGAGCCCGTCCGGCGTCTCCCCCTTGCGAGCCGGCTCACCTACCTGGCGTCCCGAACCGGGGGCAGGTGAGCCGGAGGCTCAGTTGCTCGACCAGCGCGTGCGGCAGGCCGCCATGAACTCGTCGGTGTTGACGTAGAGGCGGTAGTCGAAGAACGAGTCATCGACGAACTGGACGCGGCAGATGGCCGTGCCCCCCTGGCCACGCTGGCCGGTGTCGGTCACCGAGCGAATGTGTTCGGCGGCGATGCGGTAGTGCGGCTCGGGGATGTTGCCGCGGTAGCCGTTGCCTCGCCAGGCCGACAGGCCGGCAGTGCTGACCACCAAGGTGAGCTGCTCGCCATCACGCGGCAAGGTGCGCGCGATGGAGCCGTCTGCACCGCCGATGTGCTTGCTGGCCGAGTGCGCCGAGACCGCAGCCTTCACCGCCATGTTCAAGAGCCGATTCAGCGGATCGGACGCCACTCCGCCCGAGCCGTCGGCTTCGACCGCCTCGGGGGTTGCACTGGCCCAGGCGAGGAAGGTGTCCTCGCTGCCCAGCAGGCCGCCCATCAAGGCGGGCATATCCGGCGCCGGCCCGGACACCATCTGAACGTACTTATCCAACAGTCCCATGCGTCATTCCTTGCCTTCGTTGCGTTGCCATGTGACGAAGCTGATCACCGCAGCCATGGCGCAGATGATGGCGACCCCGCCAAGAATCCCCACCGTCGGCCCGAACCCGATCGCTTCGAAGATCCGCGCCACCACCGCGCGACGGCTGGTGTTGCCGACGATCTGGCTCTCCCACATCCCCGGCAGCGCGGCCGTGATGGCCAGCCCGCCGGTGACCAGTGCCGTCCCGCCGAGGAACCACCACGCAGGCGAGCCCTGCTCGTCGTCGTGGGCGGTGGCAAACTCCACCGCAGGTTTTTCGTCCATGGCACCCCTCCCGTGTCGCGATCGAGCTTGCCGGTGGGGCGTGGGTGGTGGCCAACCCGGAGACGGTCTCCGAACGATCCCGAACACCACCGGCTGTGTGGCTGACGGACGTCCGGGGCACGGTTCTAGACTGCTGGCCGTGGACGCCCCGCTGACCCTGCCTCCCGAACCTGGGGCTGTCGGCTGCCTGGATGACCTGGCCCGCGCACTGAGCGAGCTGCGCGCGTGGGCGGGCAGCCCGTCCTACGCGGTGCTCACTGACGCCATCGCGACCCTGCGTGCCGAACGCGGAGACGCACGCCGGCCCGGCAAGGTGACCGTCTACGACTGCTTCCGGGAAGGGCGCAAGCGGCTGGATGCCCAACTCTTCGCCGATGTGATCGAGGTGCTGGGCGTCCCGCGGCGCGCACAGCCCGCCTGGCATCAGGCCTATCGCTCGGCCGTGGGCAGTGTCGGCGAGCCGATCATGGTCGGCGGGCCGAGCGTGTTGTTGCCGCCGCCGCGGACCCGCCTCATCGGTCGCGAACGTGAACTCGCCGCGCTGGCCGCCAGCCGGCCGGGTTCGATCTCGATGATCATGGGTCTGGCTGGTGCGGGCAAGACCGAGTTGGCCTTGCAGGTGGCCAATCGGTGGCTGCGTCAGCTGGGTCCGACAGCGCTGGGGCTGGCGGTCGATCTGCGCGGGTTCGACCCCGACCTGGCGCCGATGTCCTCGGCGTCGATGCTGGCCCGGCTGCTGGTGGCGGTGGGGGTGGCGCCCAGTCGATTCGACGGTGCTGCGGCGTTCTCGATGGCCGAACTGCTGCGCGAGGCCGTCGGTGAACGCCCGTTGGTGCTGCTGCTGGACAATGCCCACAGCGCCAGTCAGGTGATGCCGCTGCTGCCGATCGGACGACGGTGGCGGGTGATCGTCACGAGCCGCCGACGACTCACCGAACTCGAACCCAGCGCCGATCACCAGGTGGTGCTCGGCGAGTTGAGCCAGCAGGCGGCGTTGCGCGTCCTGGCCGGAGAGATCGGCGCGGAGCGGGTGGCTGCCGAACCCGCTGCTGCCGTCCAGATCGCCACCCGGTGCGGGCTGCTCGCACTCGACCTGCGGCTGGCCGGTGCGGCCATCGCCGCAGAGTCCGATGACTGGACCTTGGCCGATCATGTGGTCCGGCTGGCCGCGCTGCCGGCCGACGAGATGATGCGTCCAGCCTTGTGGCTGTCGTATCAGGCGCTGACCGAGCCGGTGCGGCGGCTGCTTCGGTTGGCCGCGTTGCACCCGGGTCCGTGGGTCGGTGCCGGGCAGTTGGCGGCGATGGCAGGCCTGGCCGGCGACGTGGTGGCCGGTCACACCGAGGTGTTGTTGGGCGAGCATCTGCTTGCCGAGACCGCCTCCGGCTATGTGCTCCACGATCTGGTGCGGGCCTTCGCGTTGCGTCAAGGCGTGCTGGAAGACCCGCGCAGTCAGCAGGTTGCGGCGGTGCGCCGGCTGGCCGCGGTGCTGGTGGCTGAGGCCCAAGCGCACGCGGTCACCGGACGTCCCGACTTGGAATGGCTCGAGCAGCACCTGCCGGTGCTGCAGTCATTCAGTGACGTCGCCGCGGACTGGGGGCTGAGCGCCGAACGGGCGCGGCTCGTCCTGCTCTACTCGGAGTTCCTGGACACCTCGGGTCGGTTGGCGGTTGCCGAAGACCTCATTCGGCTGGCGTTGACCAAGACCGACGCCGAGACCGAGCTGTTGCTGCGCCGCAAGCTTGGCCGGGTGCTGGAGCTGCGGGGAGAGTTCGACGCGGCGTTGGTGGAGTTGTCTGCGGCCGCCGATCCGCGCAGCCCCGAGTACGGGCGTGCGCTCAACGGCATCGGCAATGTGTGCAAGCGCGCCGGACGGCCCCACGCTGCGGTCGGCTACTACTGCCGGGCGGTTCGTCACGGGGCGGCGGACCTGGATCGTGGCCGCGCCCTGGGTAACCTCGCCGACACGCTGCGCATGCTCGGGCACCAGGACCTGGCCGAGCAGGTCTTCGATGCCGGTGCCGCGCTCAGCCGACGGGCCGGCGATGCGGTCGGGATGGCGGTGGTGGCCGGAAACCGCTGCATTCTGGTCGAACAGCAGGGGCACCTGGGACGAGCCTCCCAGCTGGCGCTGGCCTCGGTGCAGCAGTTCGACGAGCTGGGGTTCGTGGCGCCGTCGCTCACCGTCCAGCAGGTGGTGATCCGCTGCCGGATCGCTACCGGTGATCTGGACGGCGCGCAGCAGGCACTGGACGCGGCCATCACCCAGGCTCGATCGGTGGGCATCGCGCAGATCAGTTGTGAGTTGCGGGTGATCGGGGCCTCGCTGTTGGCCGCCCAGGGGCGGCGCGAGCAAGCCGTGGACGAGTTCGGCGCGGCGATCAGGGATGCCGAGCGTCTGGGCACGCCGTCGCCCGCGATCGGCGGGTACAACGGGCTGGGGGAGCTGTGGGCCGCCCTCGGACGCCCCGACGACGCCGGCGCGGCTTTCGAGGCGGCGATCGCCCTGGCCAAGGCCATTGGCGATCGAGTCGAGCTGGCCCGCGCTCGTCAGGGGATGGCGGCGATCACCGCGCAGCCGAAGGCGCCCTAGACTCGGGCGACGATGCTGATCTCGATTGCTGATGCCCACGACCCGCGCCTGGCCGACTACGTCCGACTGCGGGAATCGACGTTGCGCCACAGCTTGGAGGCGGCTAACGGCTTGTTTATCGCCGAGGGCTCGAAGGTGATTCGCCGGTCGATCGAAGCCGGTTATCACCCCCGATCGTTCCTGCTCGCCGAACGCTGGCTGCCGGAGTTGGCCGATCTGTTGGACGCTTACCCCGACGTCCCGGTGTATGTGGTCTCACCACAGGTGGCTGAAGCGGTGACCGGCTTCCACGTCCATCGTGGCGCGCTGGCGTCCCTGCACCGCGTGCAGAGGCACAGCGTCGAGGACATCCTGGCCACCGCTCGCCGGGTGGTGGTCACCGAGGACATCGTTGATCACGCCAACGTCGGCGCGATCGCCCGCAGCGCTGCCGGCTTGGGATGGGACGGTCTGCTGCTCAGCCCGCGTTGCGCCGATCCGCTGTATCGGCGCTCGGTCAAGGTCTCGATGGGGGCGGTGCTCACCCTGCCGTGGGCGCGACTGACCGATTGGCGCGGAGCGATCGATCTGCTGCATCAGCACCGATTCACTGTGGCTGCACTTACTCTTCGTGATGACTCGGTCGAGCTGGCCGACTTCGCCGCTCAACTGGTCGACACACCTCAGCGGCTGGCGATCCTGCTGGGAACCGAAGGCCACGGGCTGAGCCGTCAGTGGTCGGAGCAGGCCGACGCGGCCGTTCGGATTCCGATGCAGCCGGGTATCGACTCGCTCAATGTGGCCGCAGCTGCGGCGGTGGCGTGCTACGCGTTGGCTGACGTCGCCCGCGGCGTCAGGGGCCAGTCCGACGGGTAGAGGTGGGCCAACTCCTCGGCTTGCTGGTAGAGCTTGCGGCGCAGCCGGTTAGACAACCGATCGCCGAAGACGGTGCCGTTGAGGTGGTCGGTCTCGTGCTGCAGGCAGCGGGCCAACAAACCGGTGCCGACGACAGTGACCGGGTTGCCCCAGGGGTCTTGGCCGGTGC
>CAZLJN010000046.1:0-11368 GCA_964559815.1 uncultured Propionibacteriaceae bacterium | reverse complement strand
AGTTCGGCCTTGGTGCGGGCGTAGAGGAACAAGGTGCCGGTGCCGATGTCGGCCGCCTCGGCGACCTGCTGGGTGGTGACCTCATCGACGCCGTGCTGACCGAAGAGTTCGTCGGCAGCCGCGATGATCCGAGCGAGCTTCTGCTGCTTGTTGCGTTCGCGTCGGCCAGGCGCGGCCGTGTCGGAATTGATGGTCACACCCCCAGCGTACGCCAAGTCAACCCTCAGTCGGTTGCGAGTCGCCTCATTAATGAGTACGCTCAGTTCATCGAAGAGTGAGGAACAGAAATGAAGGCGTTCGGAATCGACCGATACAAGGCCGGTGTGCGTGAGGCCGACGTGGCCGAGCCCGTGATGGGCGATCGTGATGTGTTGGTCCGCGTGCATGCGGCTGGCGTCAATCCGCTCGACGCGAAGATCGCTGACGGCGAGTTCAAGACCCTGCTCACCTACGACCTCCCCCTGACGCTGGGCCACGACCTGGCCGGTGTGGTCGACGCCGTTGGCCCCGCAGTCAGCCGTTTCGCAGTCGGCGACGAGGTGTTCGCCCGGGTGGCCGACTACCGGATCGGCACCTTCGCCGAGCGCATCGCCGTCGACGAAGCCGACCTCGCCATGAAGCCGACCACGCTGAGCATGGTGGAGGCAGCCTCACTGCCGCTGGTGGCGTTGACGGCGTGGCAGGCGCTCGTCGATCGCGGCCAGGTCCGCGCCGGGAGCCGGGTGTTGATCCACGGCGGTTCGGGCGGCTTCGGCTCCATCGCGATCCAGCTCGCACGGCACCTCGGCGCCCACGTCGCCACCACCGCGAGCGCGGCCAACGCCGACTGGCTGCGGACGCTCGGGGCCGACGAGGTCATCGACTATCGCAGCCAGGACTTCGAGTCAGAGCTGTCCGACTACGACCTGGTCATCGACGGCATCGGCGGAGACAACCTGGCGAAGTCGCTGCGCGTCCTGCGTCCCGGCGGACGGGCGATCGGCATCGTGGGACCACCGGACCCGGCCTTCGCGAAAGCGGCCGGCCTCAACATCGGCCTGCAGTTGGCTGTCACCGCACTCAGCGCGAAGATCCGGCGGCAGGCGAAGCGCCTGGGTGTCGAGTACTCGTTCCTGTTCATGCGCGCGGACGGTGGCCAGCTCGCCAAGATCGCCGCCCTCGTCGACGACGGGGTCATCCGACCCGCGGTCGGCCGCGTGTTCCCGTTCGCCGACACCATCGACGCGATCCAGGCGGTCGGGCACGGCGGCATTCGCGGCAAGGTCGTCATCTCCGTCGTCACCGAGCTGAAGGGCTGAGCATCATGGACTCCACCCGCCGTCCCACCTCCTACGCGGACGCGCCGAACCGTCTCATCACCGCAGGAGACACCACCTTCGCCTACCGGGAGCTCGGGCCGGTCGGCGGGGTGCCGGTGGTCTTCTTCGCGCACCTCGCCGCGAACCTGGACAACTGGGACCCGCGGCTGGTCGACCCGGTCGCCGCCCGCCGCCACGTGATCACCTTCGACAACGTCGGCGTCGGCGGGTCCACCGGAACCGTGCCCGCCACGATCGAGCAAGCGGCCGAGGACGCCTACCGGTTTATCGTCGCCCTCGGCCTGGAGACCATCGATGTGGTCTCCTTCTCGATGGGCGGCATGATCGCTCAGGACCTCATCGCGGCCCACCCCGGCCTGGTTCGCCGGCTCGTCCTCGCCGGCACCGGCCCGCGCGGCGGAAAGGACATCGACAAGGTTCTGCGCACCACCTACTACGACGTGCTGCGCGGCACCATGACCGGCGCGGACCCCAAAGAGTTCCTCTTCTTCAACCGCAACGAGGTCGGCAAGCGCGCGGGCAAGGACTTCATCGCCCGCCTCAACGAGCGGACGCTCGACCGTGATGCGCCCGTCCGCCTCACCGCCTTCCAGACCCAGCTGCGCGCGATTCAGCGCTACGGCCGCTCGGCACCGTCCGACCTGTCGGCGCTGACGATGCCGACCTTGATCGCCAACGGCGACAACGACCGCATGGTGCCCTCGGTGCTGTCGGAGGATCTGCATCGACGGATCGCCGACTCGGAACTGGTCATCTACCCCGACTCCGGCCACGGCGGCATCTTCCAGTACTACGAGGACTTCGCGCCGCGGCTGGTGGAGTTCCTCGGGAGCTGACCGCCCGACCGTCCCCGTCGAAGGCTCGGGTCAACGCCGAGGGCTCGTGCCTAGGGTGGGGCCCTCGACGTTAACGCGAGCCCTCGCTGAAGCAGGGGTAGGGCGAACGACCTCTCAGCGGTTCGCAGGGACGGGGCGCGCCACGCCCGGGCGTTAGGCTATTGCCCGTGATTGACCCGAGACTGCTGCGTACCGACCCTGACTTCCTCCGCCGCGCCCAAGAGGCACGAGGGGAGTCTGTCGAACTGGTGGATGAACTCATCTCTGCCGATGAGGCTCGGCGCGCAGCGATCGCGTCCTTCGAGAGTCAGCGGGCCGAACAGAAGGAACTCGGCAAGCTGGTCGCCCGCGCCCAGGGCGAGGAGAAGGCCGCGCTGCTGGCCCGCACCAAGGAGCTCGCGGCCGGCGTGAAGGAGGCCGAGGCGGCGTCCAATGAGGCCGGCGCCCGTTTCGAGGAGCTGATCAAGGCTCTGCCCAACCCGGTCTTCGCCGACGTCCCCCGCGGTGGCGAGGACGACTTCGTCGTGGTCGAGACCATCGGCACCCCGCGGGATTTCGCCGCGGAGGGGTTCACCCCGAAGGACCACCTCGACATCGGTGAGGCGCTGGGCGCGATCGACATGGAGCGCGGTGCGAAGGTGTCCGGCTCGCGGTTCTACTTCCTCACCGGCATCGGCGCACAGCTGGAGTTCGCGCTGTTGAACCTCGCGGTCAGCAAGGCGATGAGCTGGGGCTTCACCCCCGTGATTCCGCCGGCGCTGGTGAAGCCGTCCGCCATGGAGGGCACCGGCTTCCTCGGCCAGGCCGCCCAGGACGTGTACCACCTGCCCGCCGATGACCTCTACCTGGTCGGCACCTCCGAGGTGGCTCTGGCCGCCTACCACTCCGAGGAGATCCTGGACGCGGCGAGCCTGCCGCGCTATTACCTCGGCTACAGCCCCTGTTACCGCCGCGAGGCCGGCAGCTACGGCAAGGACACCAAGGGCATCTTCCGGGTGCACTGGTTCGACAAGGCCGAGATGTTCGTCTACTGCGATCCGGCTGAGGCCGAGGAGCAGCACCAGTTGCTGCTGGGCTTCGAGAAGGAGTTCATTACCGCGCTCGAGATCCCGTTCCAGGTGCTCGAAGTCGCTGCCGGCGATCTCGGCCTGAGCGCGGCCCGCAAGTACGACTGCTACGGCTGGCTGCCCACTCAGGACAAGTACCGCGAGATCACCTCGACCAGCAACTGCACCGAGTTCCAGGCCCGCCGGTTGAACATCCGGATGCGCGACGGCGAGGGCGTGCGGTCGGTGGCCACGTTGAACGGCACCCTGTGCGCAATGACCCGGACGATCATCATGCTGCTGGAAAACCACCAGCAGGCCGACGGCTCGGTCTACGTACCTTTGGCCCTACGTCCGTTCCTCGGTGGTATGGACTATTTGCGCCCCCAGGGCTGAGATGAGAAGTGCAATAGGAGGGGACGTGGCCAGGACCGTCCGCATTCTCTTCAGCGCTATTGCGATAGCGCTGGCGACGGTCTTGGTCGCGCCCTCTCCCGCCCAGGGCAGCGGCACTGTCGTCGGCGGGATCCCGATCGTCGGCAAGACCTACACCACCTGGAAGGCCGCTGGCGGGACGGCCACATTCGGCCTCCCGCAGGCCGCGCGGGTCTCGGCCACCATCGGTGGGCGCACCGCCCGGCTGCAGCGATTCGCCAAGGGGCAGGTGTTCTACTCCACGCTCGGCAAGCAGACGTTCCGCTACCCGTCCACGATTTCGCTGTCGCGGGTGGCCAACGAACGCGACGCGCTGGCCCGCTACGGTTTCGCCCCCGGCGTCCTGCTGCGGACGGCGGCGCTGGCCAAGGCCACCAAGCTCGACAAGCTGAAGCTGGCAACCGAACTCAAGGGCGGACTGATCATCGACTTGCGGGCCGCCACCGCGATCAAGTCGGCACCCGATCCGAAGCTGCCGGGCGTGACTCGGAAGAATTTCGCGATCAATCCCGACACTATCTATCCGCGCTACGTCACCGAGAAGGTTCGCCGGGAGGCTTATGCCACCGCGCTACGCGCGGCGGCCGGCGCCAAGGGCACAGTCCTGATTCATTGCACCGCCGGCAAGGACCGCACCGGCTGGGCGGTGGCCATGCTGATGTACGCCATTGGCGCCGATGATTCCCAGGTGATGGCCGAATACCTGCGCACCGCCGGCGCCACCCGCAGCACCCTGCAAGGCGGGCTTGACCAGGCCATCGCCGACTACGGCACCATCGACAACTACCTGCGCAGCGGGCTGGGCCTCACCGATGCCGACTTTGCCGCGTTGAAGGCCAAGTTCGCCTGATTCGCCGCCGACGCGGTTCGCGCAACTCTTTTGTGAGGTTTCGACGAGCTCAACCAGCGGGCGTGAGACCCCTGCGCGGAGTTGGTTGAGCAGGTCGCGAAGAGACCGTGTCGAAACCCTGCCGAGACTCCCGCTCGAGCGAAGTGCCGAATTCGAGGGGCTAAGCAGGATTCATCACCCATTCACCCGCTTGTCATGGGCCCCGGCTACCCTGGAAGCACGATGAATAACAGTTACTACGCGGATTGGAAGCCGCGAGTGGTAGCGCTCGACATCGACGGAACGATCGTCGATCACGAGGGAGCACTACCCGAGGAGATGCGTCGAGCAATTCGACGCGTAGCGATGGCCGGGGTTCCGGTCGTCCTGACGACGGGACGCAGTTGGCATGCCACGCGTCCGGTCTTTGAGGCTTTGGAGCTGCCCCCTGGCCCGGCGATTTCGTCCAATGGAGCCGTGGTGGTGCAGTTCCCGCCGTTCGAAGTGATCCAAACTCACACCTTCGATCCCTCGGAAGTGATCGAGAAGGTGCTACGCGAACACCCCAGCGCGGCGTTGGCCGCCGAGGTGGTCGGCACCGGCTACCGAATCACCCAGCCGTTCCCCGAAGGCGAACTGCACGGCGACATCGAACTGGTCACCCCTGAGGAGTTGGCCGGCAGCGACGTCACCCGGATCGTGGTGCGTGACCCGAACTCCTCCGATGCGGAGTTCATTGCCCTGGCCGACAAGCTCGGCCTGAAGGGCGTGAGCTACTTCGTCGGCTGGAGCGCCTGGCTCGACATCGCCCCGGCCGGGGTGAGTAAGGCCACCGGGTTGACGAAGGTGGTTACCGAGCTGGGCTTCACCGCAGCCGACGTTCTGGCCATCGGCGATGGTCGCAACGACATCGAGATGCTCACCTGGGCCGGACGAGGGGTCGCTGTCGGTGACGCCTGCGCCGACGTCCAGGCGGCGGCCGACCATGTCACCGGCACCTTCGCCGAAGGTGGCACGATCGCCGAACTCGAACGCTGGTTCGGACGCACCCGCGCCGGGGCCGGCACCCGCCTGGCCGCGATCGTCTGAGCGCGTCGACGCACCTCAGCCCGTCACACCGATTTCAGCACTTCGGTGTTGAAGGCGGCTTCCATCTGCTCGGCCTGCGCAGCGCTGACGCCGTTCGCCGCTGCGGCCTTGCGCCAATTGCGCACCGCTTCGGCCACGCGGGTGACGATCTGACCCACCGCGGGTCGGTCAAGCCCGAAGCTGTCGGCCGACTCGATCAGCGCCCGCGCGCAGCCCTCACGATCGGTGAAGCCGGCGACAGAAGTCTGCCGAGCGACCTGCGCCGGGTTGGGGTTGAGGTCAAACCCGGGCGCGAGTCGCCAGCCCACCGAGCCTCTGATCAAGCCATGGTTGCGGAGGTGGTCGTCGGTGTTGTTGATGGCGATGCTGAAGGCAATGCGGGTCCATAACTGCCGCAGGTCGTCGGCCGGCTGCTCACTGACCGAGGCCAGCTCCTCAGCGATGTCGAGGTAGTCCAGGCTCTGACCATCACTGGCTTGCAGGAGCGCCATCGCACTCAAATAGCCGACACGCCGCTCGCCCCTCCGGTCGAATCGCTTCACCAACAGCACCGCGCCCTCATCCAACCGCACCAGCCGATGCTCAGCGGCGTCCATACCGGCGGCGCGCGCGAGATCGAGGGCAGCGCCTTCCCATGCCATCACATCCCAGTCGTCCTGGTGGTGAGGGAACTTTGCGATGAACAGGACGCCGCGATCGAGGATCGATGCCTTGGGCCGGGCACCACCGAGACTCCCACTGCCCGCGTCCAGCAATGCGGCGACGTCTTGCTCGCTGCCCTCGGAGCGCGCGAACTGGTCAGCGGCTCGCAGCAGCTGTGGCATCTCGATGAGCCTTGGCGTGTTGCCCTCGTCGGACAGGAACGGCCCGCCGGGTTCTCGAGAGAAGCGCAGGGCGCCCTGCCGACTTCGGTCGCTCACACCGAGCAGGAAATCGACCTCGCTCGCCGTGCGCCCGTTGCGACCGCGCTCACGCTCCAGGCGCCGCCGGATGAGGTTACGACCCCATCGGTCAGGAGCGGCATCGGCGAAGGCCCCGGGGATCCCCCGGGTGTGACTGGGACCGGAACTCAGGCTCAGCGCGGGATCCAGGGCGTAGGCGCCACGAAGAGCGAGATAGTCGGCGTCATAGGTGAACGTTGAACTGATCGTGCGACCAATGTCGACGTACAGCACGCCAGCAGGGACGACCCGGCCGGCGAGTTCGACTGAGACCAGGACGCGTTCGCTCATCGCCGTACTCGCTGAGGAAGCTGCTGATCGGCGCGCGCCCGCCCAAAATCGGTCTCATAAGGGTCGGTGGCGGTCACGATCTGGTCGAGAATGCCGAGCGCGCCCGCCACGTTCAAGAAGGTGTCCAGGCCAACGTTCACGTCACCGTGTTCGAGGCGGGTCAGGGTGCTGCGACTGATTGCAGCACGCTCGGCAACCACCTGCGCGGGCAGCCCCAAGAGTTTGCGCCACAAACGAAGCTGCTCGCCTAGGGTGGCGCCAGCTGCCTGGGTACGCCGTGGCGTGGGTCGCGTGGCCATGCCCACATACTAGCTCTTAATGACGCAGATGTGAATCATTAGAGCACTTTACGGCTTATGCATGGCGCTCTAACCCGAGCGGCCCGACATACCGCGCAATCATGAGCACAGCGGGAGCCCGCCGGGCTAGGCTGAATCGTCCACTCTGTCAGGGGGCCCGATGACTGCGAACCCGTACACCCGACCGCCGGAGTTCATCTCTGAACTCAAGGACGGCACGGTCAAGCAGCTGAATCCGTTCAGCGGCACCGAGGTCTGGACGGTCGCCGGGCGGGGCAATCGGCCACTCGGCATCACCCTGCCCGATCCGGTCCCACTCGATCCCGCGGCGCAGGGTCACCACTGCGCCTTCTGCGACGGTCGCTACGACGAAACACCGCCGGAGAAGTCGCGGGTGGTGCGCCATGCCGACGGCGGCTGGGAGACCCTTTACCGGGTCAGCGCCGAAGACTTGCACGCCACCACCGCCGAGTTCCGGCGCATCCCCAACCTGTTCGAGATCCTCAGCTACGACTACTGGCACGCCAACTACGGCTACGAATTGCCCGATCGGGTGCAGCAGCGCAAGACCGCCTACCTCGCCTCCGCCGCCGGACGTGAGCACGTGCTGAAGGTGGTCGGCGCCAAGCTGCGCGCCGGTGGAAAGTCCGAAGCCCAGGTCGCGGCGATGACCGAGGAAGCCAAGATCGAGGCGGCGTCCGGCTTCTTCGGGGGCGGCCATGACGTGATCGTGGCCCGGCGTCACTACATCGACGGCGCGGTCGACAACACCCAACTGGCCGGATCGGGGACGCTGACGCCCGAGGAGCACTACCGCTTCACTGCGTTCACCACCGAGTCGGTGGAGGGGCTCTTCGGTCTCAACCGCTACGCCCGCTACGTGGCGGTTTTCCAGAACTGGCTGCGTCCGGCCGGCGCATCGTTCGACCATCTGCACAAGCAGTTGGTGGCCATTGACGAGCGCGGCGTCCAGCACGAGCAGGCCATGCACCGTCTGCGCGACAACCCCAACATCTACAACGAGTACGGCCCCAACTACGCCAGCTACCACAACCTGGTGTTGGCCGAGAGCGAGCATGCGATCGCCTTCGCCGGGTTCGGCCATCGCTACCCGACGATCGAGATCTACTCCAAGTCGGAGGCCTGCGACCCGTGGCATCACACCGAGGCCGAGCTGCGCGGGGTTTCCGACATGGTGCACGCCATGCACGCCGCCACCGGGGTGGCGGTGCCCTGCAATGAGGAGTGGCACTACCGTCCGGTCGATTCCGATCTGCCGATGCCGTGGCGAGTAATGCTGAAATGGCGGACGTCCACGATCGCCGGTTTCGAGGGTGCGACCAAGATCTACCTCAACACCGTCGGGCCGTACCAGCTGCGCGATCTGGTGGTGCCCACGCTGTTCGAGCTGAGGGACGCCGGGCTGATCGCCAACATGCAGATCGCCACCGAAGCGCCGTGCCGTCCGAATTCGCTGCTCTATCGGGCAAACCGCAGTTAGGCGTTCACTCATCGCGAACCGCTCTGCTGCAAGGGACGGGACTGTCAGACTCTGGGGTTAGGGTGTTTCTCGTGCCTGTGATCGAAGCTGCTCAACTCACCAAGGTCTATGGCGAGGTCCGTGCCGTTGACGGCATCTCGTTCGAGGTCGCCCCGGGGGAGTCCTTTGGCCTGCTCGGTCCCAACGGGGCCGGCAAATCCACCACCATGCGGATGATCGGGGGCACCAGCCTGCGCACGTCAGGCACCTTGCTGGTGAACGGCCTCGATCCCGAGGCGAACGGGCCCGAGGTTCGGGCATCCCTGGGGGTGGTGCCGCAAACCGACAACCTCGACAACGAGTTGCGCGCCCGCGACAACCTGATCATGTACGGACGCTACTTCGGCCTGCCGTACTCCTACCTACGGCCCAAGGCCGAGGAGTTGCTGGCCTTCGCTCAGCTCACCGAGAAGGCCAAGGAGAAGGTCGACAACCTCTCCGGCGGGATGAAGCGTCGGCTCACGATCGCTCGGGCGCTGGTGAACGAACCGAAGGTGCTGCTGCTGGACGAGCCGACCACGGGCCTCGACCCGCAGGCGCGACACATCTTGTGGGATCGGTTGTTTCGGTTGAAGGAAGAGGGCGTCACGCTGATCGTCACCACCCACTTCATGGACGAAGCCGAGCAGCTCTGCGATCGCCTGGTGGTGATGGATCACGGCAAGATCGTGGCCGAAGGCAGCCCTGCTGCGTTGATTCAGCAGTACGCCACCCGCGAAGTGCTGGAGTTGCGGTTCGGCTCTGATCGCAACGCCGCTTTGGTCGATCGCCTGCGCGGCTACGCCGACACCATCGAGCCCCTGCCCGATCGGGTGCTGTTGTACACCGACGACGGCGAGGCCGCTTTGGCCAAGGTGAAGGCCGACGGGCTCGATCCGATGACCTCGCTGGTGCGCCGCGCCTCGCTGGAGGACGTCTTCCTCCGGCTGACCGGACGGAGCCTCATTGACTGAGCGCTGCGTGGTTCCCGGCGGGAAGGATCGCCGGTGACCGATCTCACCACTGACCTGACCACCGTGACCATGTCCGGGTGGGCACTGACACCCGCCCAGCAGGCCCGCAAGACGCGCCGCTGGGGATGGTGGTACCAGGCCGAGTGGCGCCTGCTCGGCATGAAGGCCTACTGGACCTCGGTGCTCGGTTCGGCGCTGCTGACCCCGGCGCTGTACGTGCTGGCAATGGGCATCGGCCTGGGCACCCTGGTCGATTCGTCCGCCGGCGGCGTGGACGGGGTGCCGTACCTCACTTTCGTCGCCCCCGGGTTGCTGATCTCCACGGTGGTGATGTCGTCTACCAACGAGTTGATGTACCCGGTGATGGACGGCTTCAAGTGGAGCAAGCTTTACTTCTCGCGGGCGGCCACCACCGCCAGCACCACCCAGGTCGCGGTCGGTGATCTGGTCGCGGTGACCCTGCGAATGGTCGCCGAGGCGGCCGTCTTCTGGCTGATGTTGGTGCTGCTGGGGGCGGTGAACCCGGCCTGGTCGTGGGTGATGATTCCGATCGCTGCGGTTGCTGGCATGGCCTTCGGAGCACCTCTAGCGGCGTTCGCGGCGTCCAAGGACGATGAGGGTTTCTCCTTCTCGATGATCCAGCGGTTCGTGGTGATGCCCATGTTCCTGTTCGCCGGCACCTTCTATCCGCTGGCGGCGATGCCGAGCTACCTGCAATGGATCGGCTGGATCTCACCGATGTGGCACGGGACCCAACTGGCTCGGGCGGTCAGTTTCGGCCTACCCCTGTCCGGTGCCGAGGTGGCGCTGCACCTCGGCTTCCTGCTGGCCCTGCTGCTCCTCGGCACCTGGCTGACAGTGCGTGCGTTCACCCGGAGGCTCACCAAATGAGCGTCTCGGTGGGTGCCCGCAGCACGGTGAAGAGCTGGATCGCGTCCAACTCCTCCGGCAACGTCGCCTCCGTCCTGGAGCGCGGCTTCAAGGTGATTCGCAACCAGAACTGGATGATCATCGTCTCCGGCTTCTTCGAGCCGGTGTTCTACCTGCTCAGCATGGGCCTGGGCCTGGGCAGTCTGATCGGAACCGTCGCCGGGGCGGACGGCCGTCCGATCAGCTACGCGGCGTTCATCGCGCCGGCGCTGTTGGCCACCTCGGCCATGAATGGCGCCATCTACGACTCCACCTGGAACGTCTTCTTCAAGCTGCGTTTCGCCAAGCTGTACCAAGGCATGCTCGCCACCTCGCTGGGGCCACTAGATATCGCGGTGGGCGAGATCACCATGGCGCTGATTCGTGGCTTGCTGTACGCGCTCGGGTTCACCGCCGTGATGGCGATGATGGGCCTGACCACGAGTTGGTGGGCGTTGGCGATGATCCCGGTCGCGCTGCTGATCGCGCTCGGCTTCGCTTCGTTGGGTATGGCGATCACCAGCTACTTCACCACCTTCCAGCAGATGGATTGGATCAACATCGCACTGCTGCCGATGTTCATGTTCTCGGCCACCCTGTTCCCGATCACCACGTTCCCAACCGTGGTGCAGTGGTTCATCATGGCGCTGCCGTTGTGGCACGGGGTGGAGTTGATGCGGCAGTTGTCGGTGGGCGTCTTCGACGGTTCGTCCGGCATTCACCTGGCCTACTTCCTGGTGATGTCGGTGCTGGGCGTGGCCTTCACCACCCGGCGGCTGCGCTCGCTGTTCCTGCGCTGACCTCCGCACCGCACGTCCGGCCGATGGGCGGCGCAACCGGGGACGATTCCTCCCGCGCCGCTTGGCCGGGAGAGCCCCCAC
>CAZLJN010000045.1:0-11810 GCA_964559815.1 uncultured Propionibacteriaceae bacterium | reverse complement strand
ACTCACCCGACCGGAACTTCGGACTCGTGGGGTCGTTCGTGATGCTCAGGCCAAGGCGTCGGCCCTCGCGCGCCGCCCGCTCGGCCAGATGTGGGTCCGGCGCAAGATACAGCGCCGGGCCAGCTCCCTCGTGGAGGCTGACTTGCAGCACCAGCAATCCGACAATGGTCTTTCCGGTCCCCGTGTTCATCTTGACCACAAGGTCGGCCTCGTTCCGTCTAGCGGACCACTTCTCTAGGACGTCAGCCTGAACGCTGCGTAGGTAGCCAAGGCCCGGTTCCTTGTTCGGCAGGGCGTCGAACAGCGCTACGGGGTCCAGGATCGATCGAGGGTCACTCTCCGCTGTGATGCTTCCGAAGTCGAACTCCATCTTCACTCTCCGTTCGTGCGTGAGCCGCGAATGGTGAGGCGAACGGTGCCGCCCAGTCGTACTGAGCCGTCCGCCCCGTCCCCGACGATTGCGCCTTTAGCAGCAAGCTGATCGAGCACCGGCTTCACCTGGCTCTCCTTGTAGACGGTCTGATAGAGCGCATGCCGACGAAGATCACTCACAGAAGCTTCGCCGCTCGGCGTGCCCTGGAGGTGCGCGAGCAGCTCACGCCTCAAGGGCGAGGTCGATGGCTCCATCCTGATGTCGAGCAGCTCTTGGTTGGGGTCGGCAGGGTCTCGGTACTGCACGCCACTGATCGAGTCGACCTCCCACATCGCTTCCTTCATCTTCTGAAGCCCGCGCACGTGAGTGGTGCCAAAGACGAGGAACAGTGAATGGCCCCGGGTGTTTACGAGTTCGAAGGTGAGGACAAACGGAAACCCTGCATTCACCAAGACGTCTCGATATTTCGCGATGACCCAGCGTGTCTTGGCGTCTGCGGGCTGATCCGCGACGTCGCGCCAACTTCTGTCGCCAAAGACTGTGTCACCATGCTCAAGCGCATCGGACGCAGCGAAGCGGGAGAAATACTGTGGCTCGAAGGTGATGATGACTTCGCTCGAGGGGTTGTGTGCGATCCTCCGTACCAGATCAAGCTTGACCGCGCCGCCAAAGGTATCCAGCACAACGAGCATCGGTCTGCCCCAGGCGTTGTGTTCGGTCAGGAGGTTCACGAGATTTGGGTCGTAGCTTCCGGTTGAAATGGCCAGATCGATCCCATATCTGGGGAGTTCGCTGAGGGGTACGGGCGTCGACGCCGCTTCGAGTTCTTGCCGTAGCCGCTCGGCCCGTCGCTGGTCCTTCTCGACAAACAGAAAGCGAAGGTCGCGGGCCCGTGTGCGCAGGGCGGGGTTGCCGACCAATGTACGAAGAGCGAGGACTGGAGATCCTGGCTCGCCACCGTTGTAAACGCCTGGCCCCGCGAAGCCCTCAGCGTAGGTGATGTCGCCCTTCCATCCTTGGATCATGATGGGCATCCATTTGCGGAGGTAGCTTTCGTACACCCGGTGTTTTACCAAGGTGTGAGGTTCCGCCTCCCAAGTGGTCTCAGATTCAGCTTCGCCGCTTTGGCTCAAGCCGCTCACCACCCTCCTTTGTGCAACAGAAACGCTATCGGGGCCGTGCGTGTAAGTGGCGGAAACGCGCCAAGCGGTGGCTACCTGTTGCGCTGCGGTGCGGGGTGCTCATAGTGGTGGAGCCTTTGGAACACCCGTGGCCGGGACAGAGGATCTGAACCAAATGGTGGGCCTCGAGTGCCCTTAGGCCATTCACGATGCTGGACCTTCAGCTGACCGCCCGGAGGGTTGGGCAGTTGGTTTTCTAGGGTTATCTAGCCCTGTCTATGGCACGAGTCTAGATTCGCCTCTCCACCCGATCGGCGCTAGTTGGAGCCGGCGGCAGAACACGGCTCCAGCGGGCGTTGATTGAGTCGATGAGGTTCCGCATGGGTGGTGAGTAGAGGGACGCTTGGGCGTATCGGCCGGCGGTGATCTGCGGCTTTCGGAGGATCGGTTTGAGTAGCGCTTCTGCGTCGTGAGGGGTGCTGGCGGCCGCGATGAGTTCTGCGCGGCTGAGCCATCGGTGGGCGGTGTGGGCTGTGGGTGGAGTGCGCCAGTCGGGGTGTTGTTCAGCGGCGATGAGGATGGCGCATTCGAGCCAGGCACGCAGCGCGGTTGCGGCCGGCACTTCTTGGCCGGCGAAGACGGCGGTTGGTGCGGTGAGGAGGTTGAGCAGCAGGGCGGTGCGCTGTGCGTCATCGCTCTGGCTTTTGGTGGTCTCTTCTGGTTCATGGAGTTCGACTGAATGCTCTACGCAGTGGGTGGCCCAGGGCAGGTGCCAAGTCAGGCGGCGGTAGCCGTGCTGTGCGACGCACGCCTCGCAGGCTCGGGGTTGTCGGAGGTAGGTCCAGTTGATGGGGACGATGGGCCAGGCGTGCGGGGCCTGCTTGGTGATGGCGCTGATTTGGAGGGCGCGGCCGTCCCAGCGTGCCGGGTGCATTTCGGTGATCTGGTCTGGGGTTAGCCCGAGGCGCGTTGCGACGTGCTCGGTGAGTGCCGGGTCAAGGGTGATGCCGTGGCTGGCGGACCAGCGTCGGTTGGGTCGCAACCCGAGGTGGTCTCCGAGAGCTTCGGTTGTGCAGCAGTAGAGCCTGGCAACTCGATCGAGGTACGAGCGCCACGACTCTTCCGGCTGCGGCCTGACGATGAGGGGAAGCGGGCTCATTGTGGGCCGCCTCTCGCTGAGGGGCATGGTTGTTCGGCGAGAACTTGCGCGACGATGCGGTTGAGTTCGGCACCGTGCTGGCGGTGGAAATCAACGTGGTCGTTGCTTTGGGGCACTCGGTGGCAGGCCCAGTGGACGTGTAGCCACATCCGCAGATCGGTGACGGTGTGCCCGGTGGCGACAGCGGCGACGGCGTTGAGCAAGCTGGCGGTGACTTGGCTTCGCCGCTGTTCGTAGTCGATCGGGTCGTGGGCCATCGCGGTGGCCACAGTTATGGCAGTGGCCCAGAACCGCTTGAGGCGCCTTCGTCGGTCGAGACGAGCCTGAAGGTTGGCGAGGGGGCGAAAGGGCATGGTTCGGGTTGGTCCGTGTCCCCACGGTGCGCCGACGGTGATTTGCCACACGGCGGCTGCGGTGAGCCTCCGCCCGTGGCTAACCGGGAGGTGGCTGCAGACCCCAGCAAAGTGCTCAAGGTAAAGGTCAGTAGGCAGGAGAGGCGGGTAGAAACGCGGTTCGTTGGGAACGTTCTGAAGGATGGCAACCGGCGGGGTCCGGTATCGGATCAGCTCGGCATACGCGGGCGGATGCGGTAGCGCGAGGAGGTCCCGAACAAGTCTGCTTCGGGTCGGGTCTCCCCACGGGTACCCGAGATCGTGGGTGGTGCGGCTGCTGTAGACGCGGTGACGAGTTGGCTCGACGTACTCTGCGGGGATCTGTCTGCGGCCAGGCTTGCTTTGGAGGTGACGGGCGGCGGGGATCAGCGTTTCGAGGCTGATGGGGTGGTGGCCCCAGCCGCTGGACATGATCGTGAGATCGGACATGAACGCGTCGGGGTCGGTCCAGGGAACTCGCGACCCGTCTTCTGCGGCGATCGCGAGGATGGACCTTTGCAGGGCGGCGATGGAGCTGTTCACCTTGACGCCTTCCTTGCCAGGTGGGGTGAGGGTGAGCGCGTGGTATTCGCAGACCACTTTCGCGGTGAGCCACCAGGAGAGTTCCCATCTGTCGGGATCCTCGTTCTGGCAGGCCGAGCAGCGGACGAGTTGGCGCGATGAGCGAACGCCGGGGGCCCAGACGCGGGCTTCGCCACCTTCGGCGAAGAGGTCAAGTCGTTGCCTGTCGGCGTCGGTCCAGTGGCCGGTGACGGTGGTGTAGCTCTCCACGAACATGGCTCGCACCTCGGCCGTCGTCAGGTTGAAGTAGTCACCGAGGCGCTCATAGGTGGACGGGAAGGCCGCAATGCCGTAGCCGCGCCGGGTCTTGGGCTGCGAGCGCAACTTGCCGTCAAGCAAGTGGCTCAGGACTCGAGTGGTCGTGTCGAGTTGGTAGATGCGAGCGTTGCGGCGCAGGTATCCGAACCAAGACTCACCGGGTTGGGGATCGACTCTCAGCGGAAGGGGCCTGGTCACCGCTGCCGGCCTCGTCTGGCGGCTAGTGCGCCTTTGTCGAGATTGTTGCCTGTTTGAATGGCCCACGCCGCGGCGCGTTGGATCCACTCAATCGCGGTCCCAGGGCGGCCTTCGGCCCCTTGAAGGAGATAGTCGATGGCGGTCCGAGTGTTGAGCCTGTTCTGTCGGCTGCCCCTCGGGAAGACCAAGTAGTTGCTGATCTGTGCGATCAGCCGAAGCCATCGTTCGGCGTAGTCCCCATGGGGGTCGTGGGTGGGCCAGGGACGTAGCTCGACCCATTCGGCGCGGTTGGCTAGCTGTGCGGCTGCGACGCGGCCGCGGCCAACATCAGCGAAGAGTGGGTGGGATCGCAGGTCGATGCCAGCGAGCACGAAGTTGGTTGGGACTGTGGTGATGAGACCTTTGAGTGAGTCGGCGACGGTGCGGCCGTGCTTCGTGACGTCTGAACGCAGCGAGTGGACGTCGTCGATGAACACGCTGTGCAGCCCCATCGGACGAGCCACATGGCTGAGCTGGACGATGTACTCCGCGGCGGTCGGACGGCTTGACGGCTTCGGCAGGTTGCAGAACGAGGCGAGGTCCGATGCGACGGATCGTCCTTCACCTCTGGCGGTGGCGTTGACGTAGGCCCACTGGATGCTGGGCGTTGGCCGCTTGGTCTCCTGTTTCCAGGCTCGGCGGGCCTGCCGGAGCGCGACGGTGAGAATCAGGGTCGTCTTTCCGTGGTGCGGGGCAGCGTTCACCGCAACGAGTCGGCGGGATCCAAGTGGTCTGGCGGCGTTGAACGCTTGGACGTCCTGGATCGCAGTCCGTATCCTCACCAGGTCTTCGGTCTCGATGGGTGGCATGGCGTAGGTGTAGGCGATCAACCCATCGATCGACTCGCTCGCCGGCGGGATAGGGCTGGCTGCGGGGACGAGCCAGTCTTCACGCAGATTCGGCTGAAATCCGGGCCGGATCATTGGTCCTCCTCCCGGCGTCCATAGGGGGACAGGTCGACGAGGTTGTCGCTGATCGCATCGTCGTGGCGGAGATCACCGGCCACGAGGCCTCTGTACTCGGGGGTGGCATCTTCCAGGTCGTGGGCGTGGGCATCCCTTCGCGCGGCTTCAAACGCTGCGGCGCGTCTTTCTCGTGCGTCGGCGTAGATGCCGCGAGAGAAGTCGAGGCGGAGAGTAGCCAGTGCCTGTAGGCGTTCTGTGGGCTGTATGCCCCTCTCTCCGGCTTCGGTGCGTTGGATCGCCGCCTGCAGGAGGGCTTCGCTGAATGGGGCGACCGTGTCTCCACCGGGGGTCCGAAGGGGGACCGTGAGCCAGTGGAGGGAGGCGGGGTGTTGCACAAAGATGCGGCTGAGGTCGTAGCGGTCGTAGCGCACTTCGATCAGCCGACCTTGGGACGCGACTCCGGGTTGCACGAGGGTGGCGAGGTCCATCAGCTCGTCACTTTGGTAGACGAGCCCATTCAGGTTTACGCCGTAGTCCTGGAGCAGACGGGCCTCCGAGCTCAGGAAGTCGATGGCCCTCCATGGATCGGTGGGTAGCCGCACTTCGCCCACGGTGAGCAGGTACTCCTCGAGCACCTGGGTGGGGGTGGATCGCAGGCGCGGGTTGCGGGGGTCTCGCAGGCCACCGTGCTCGGTTTTGTTGTAGACGCTCAGAAAGTAGCTCCACAGAGCATCGTGGAGATCGCCGATGCTCAGCCGCGCGCCTCTGTGAGCGTTCTTCGGGTGGTTGGCCACGGAGGCGCCTTTGTAACCGGCCTCTAGGAAGAGTGCCTGGACTTGGTCGATGGCTCGGTGGACCGACTCGACGATGCCTTTTGCCCACGGGCTTCCGGGCGGGCAGTAGACCAGAGTGATGTTGTTGCGGGCCGCGGCGCTGATGACGTGGAGTGACTCGTTTTCGCGTCCGTGGTCCATGACGACGAACGCAGGCCGGACTCCCAGCTTCTTGCCGATCGCAGGCGGCGTGGCCTCACGGCCTCGGTGGTCGACGGTCACGGCGGCGAAGCGAGGTAGTCCCCGAATGAGTTGATACTCATAGGGCCAGCCGGCTCGGGTCACTGCGGGTCGGCCCATGTCCCACAGCAGCATCGCGACGTCGCGGGAGTTGGGCGGCCCAGCTAGTACGCGCAGGGCGACCACCATCCGGGTGTAGACGTCGATCGCAGTGAGGATGTAGGCCTCGGCGACGCCGACGTGTGGGAACCAGGGATGCATCGTGGTGACGGTGGCATCGATCAGGATGCTTTGCCCGGGCCTGTCGGCGGGCAACGAGTTGAATGCCCGACCGACTATGTCGGAGCGGTTGTCGCGCGACTTCGCTTCGCGGTGGAGCGCCAGCCCGCGAGTCATCTCGCTCAGGATTGCCTCGAGTTGGCTGGCACCGAAGTCGGGGTCGAAGCCGGACTCAGTCAGGTGGGCGTGGGCGAGGGCTGCCAGCGTGTGGTGGTTGACGCGGGCGTTTGCGGGTTGCCGGTCAACGCACTCCTGAAGGGCTTCTCGCATGTCGGGGTTGAGGTCACTCACACCAATAGGGATCCGCCTGCTGCCGTGAACCAGGCCGAGAAGGCCCTGTTCGTCGAAGGCCTTGAGCTGGCGATAGATATTGGCTGGCGACCACGATTTCTCCCCGGAGGCGCGGAGGTCATGCGACAGGTTCGTGACTCGCTGGCGTCGAGTGGTCGCTTGCGGGTCGTACCGCGGATCGAGGAGGCCTTCCACCCGGTCCAGTTCAGGTAGGCCCCGCCTGCTGCCGGTCTCAACCAGAAGCAGGAGCCGACCACGCTCCTCGATGCGGCGCCGTTCGTCCGGGTCCAAGGCGTACCAGACGCTTCCGGGTGGAAGCTCGAGCCGGTCTGGCGGCGCTGTGTCGGCGTTGTTGAGCGTGACGCGATCGAAGAAGGACTCGATGGGGATCCGGGTCAGCTCCGCCCCGAGGTCGAGGACGGCGACGAGGCCGCTCTCCGCGCGTTCGAAGCCACGGAACTTGCAGTGCCGACCGTCAAGGAGCAGGGGGCTTCCCGGCCGGACTTCCGTGGAGGAAGTCACAATTGGTACAGCCACGGCTCACGCTCCTGTCGGATCGGCTGAGTGGAGATGGTCGACCACTCGGCGATTGGCCGATCGAGGTCGGTATGCAGAAGGCCCAGGCCGAGCAGGCGCAAGATCAACCCGCGACCGCCTGGCCCCAGCTCGCGCTCCAGCTCGTCGAGCCGCATCGTCCAGCGTCCCGCGGGCACTCGGGCCTGAAGGTCGTGGATCTCGCTGCTGCTGAGCGCCTCGTGGTCGGGCCACAGGAAGCGCAAGTTTCGCGCGCGCTGTGCTGGCAGCTCAGTGCGCACTTGGTACTCCCAACCGAGCAGGCGCGCTGTTTCGCCAGTGAGGTGGCAAATGGCTCGTGTGTCCGCCCGGGTGGCCAGCTTCGTCGCGCGCGTGACATCGATCAACAGCCGACATCCCTCCTTGGTCTCGATGAGGAAATCGGGGTAATGCCGCCTCGCGCCGTGCCGGCCAAACGTCCACTGCAGTTGGAGCGGCTGGGTTGCGATTGCAGCGACTTCGGACTCGATGATCAGGTCCAGGAGGTGAGTGAGTTCATTGAATGACTCGAACCACACTGGCCGACGCCGCCCATCAAGGTCGGGCACGCCCACGATCCCGATGAAGTTGGGCATGCCCTGGTGCGAGGACGGCATACGGCATCCGTCGAGCATTGCGGGACGAAGCTGAGCCGCTCGGTCCACGGGCAAAAAGCTTGGGGACGCCGATCCTCGCCGGAGGAAGCCCAGCGTCGCAGACCCGGCTGCTTGGCGCCTAAGCATGTCGTCGCAGGTGTGTTGTTCGACCACGTCCCAGGGGCAAGGCCGGATTGGTGCCTCGGGGAGGAAGGAGGCGAACTGCCCGTTACGCCGCGGGCTCTTGACGGAGATGGCCGTCTCCACAGAAGATGGCATACGAAAGCCTTTCGACCAGGATTTCAACGCCCAGGTGAGCTGCAACTCACAGGTGGGCAGCATGCAGACCGGGCCTCGGCCCGGTCTTTTGCATTCGTACGGGGCTCGCGATCGGTCGCAGCTGACGGATCGCTCAGCGGCGCGGCGGTGCCCGCGCGGAGCGGCGGCCCAACTGGCCGCCACCCACAGGCGCTACGTTCATGCTCTTCCTCCCGCTCAACTCATGTCATGTGTTGGTGCCCTGGCGAGGGGCGGTCGGCTCCGTCGAGCCGCGGGTGGATAGTCCGTAGCGCCTGTTCAGCTGTCGATCCCACCGTAGGACAGCCCGGCCCAGGGTTTCCAGTGGCGGTGCCGATCTAGGTGAAGCAGGTGCGGCTCGGTGCAGGCCGGAGCGGCGCGTTTCTCATTTTCCGGCTCCGGAAGGGCCGAAATTCTCACCGTGTCGCAAGATCGGCCAGGTTTCTCATTTTCGGCCTCGCCGGACAACACCGGGCGACAAATTTCGCGCCCTGACGGTCCTAGTTACACCCGTGTAGTTATCCCCACTGTGGACAACTTCTGTGGATGAAGGGGCTAGTCGGGCACTAGTTCGTCAGAGGCGGTTCACTGGGCCGATACCTGTCGGGACCCGGGTGGACCACTTCACCGCTCAGGGACCACGAGCCGCCCCGGATACCCCGGGATTCCCCCGCAGGAAGCGGCCCGCAGCCTGTGGATATCGTCGGCAGGCTGCCCACGCCGATCCTCACGACTCCGCTCGGCGGCCACACACCGCGGGCTAGCCTGAACCATGGCTCATCGCACCTACCCCGAAGACGATCTCAGCCCCATCTTCAGCCGCCGCGCTGAAGCCAGCCAACACCGCAGCCACACCTTGGCCAAGCACGGCATGCTGCCCGACACCGCCTACCAGGTGATCCACGACGAAGTGATGCTCGATGGCAACTCCCGGCTCAATCTGGCCACCTTCGTCGGCACCTGGATGGATCCGTACGCGCAGCGCCTCTACGCCGACACCGTCGACAAGAACCTCATCGACAAGGACGAATACCCGGCCACCGCCGCTGTTGAAGAGCGCTGCTGGCGATTGCTCGCCGACTTGTGGCACGCGCCCTCAGCCAAGCACGCGCTTGGCACGTCCACGGTCGGGTCCTCGGAGGCGTCCATGCTGGCCGGCCTGGCGATGAAGCGCCGCTGGCAGGCCGCCCGCCGCGCCGCCGGCAAGCCGATCGACCGCCCGAACCTGGTGATGAGCTCGGCGGTCCAAGTGTGCTGGGAGAAGTTCGCCAACTACTTCGACGTCGAGCCGCGCTACGTCCCGATCACCGACGACCACCTCGTCCTCGACGGCTACGACCTCGATCGCTTCGTCGACGAGAACACCATCGGTGTGGTCGCCATCATGGGCGTCACCTACACCGGCGCGTACGAGCCGGTCGCCGACATCGCCGCCGCCCTCGACCGCATCCAGCAGACCAGCGGCATCGACGTCCCCATCCACGTGGACGCCGCCTCCGGCGGGTTCGTCGCGCCCTTCCTGCAACCCGACCTGCCCTGGGACTTCCGCGTCCCGCGGGTGATCTCGATCAACGCCAGCGGCCACAAGTACGGCCTGGTCTTCCCCGGCGTCGGCTGGGTGGTGTGGCGCGAGGTCGACGCTGTGCCCAAAGACATGATTTTCACCGTCGCCTACCTCGGCGGCGAGATGCCCACCCTGGCCATCAACTTCTCCCGCCCGGGCGCCCAAGTGCTGCTGCAGTACTACAACTTCCTGCGCCTCGGCTTCGACGGCTTCACCGAAGTGCAGCAGTCCTCCCAGGACGTCGCCCACTCCCTCGCGCATGCCATCGCCAAGATGCCCGCTTTCGAACTGCTCAGCGACGGCAGCGACATTCCCGTCTTCGCCTGGCGCCAACGCGCCGGCCACACCGACAAATGGGACCTGCACGACCTCTCGGACCAGCTGCGCCAACGCGGCTGGATGGTGCCGGCCTACCCGCTGCCGGACAACCTCACCGACCGCACCGTGCAGCGCATCGTCGTCCGCGACGGGCTGTCGATGGACCTGGCCGAACGTCTCCTGGACGCCATCCGCGACTCGGTGCGCTACCTGGAGCACCTGTCCGCGCCGATGCCGAAGGAAGGTCGCCAGCACGGCTTCCACCACTGAGGTTCCTGACTGTTGGGACGAGGGGCAGACGCCCGTGCCCGCCCATTGCTAGGGTCGCGGAAACAAACTGAATCACGCGGGAGCTCACCGATCTGTGGGCTGAGAGGACGTCAAGCGGACGTCGACCGTCGAACCCGCTGGGTAATGCCGGCGACGGGAGGGATCTTCCATGACGTCTATCGACATTGACCTTGCCCAGGCACTCTCTGAGCTGCGCGAGCAAGCTCCGTTGGTGCAATGCCTGACCAACATCGTCGTCGCCAACTGGACGGCCAACGTCCTCCTCGCGGCCGGCGCCTCACCGGCGATGGTCGACAATCCAACCGAGGCGGGCCTGTTCGCCGGGGTGAGCGGCGCCACGCTGGTGAATCTCGGCACTCCCTACACCGAGACCGCCGCCGCGATGCGCGCCGCCGTGCCCGCAGCAGGCAGCGCGCAGCGTCCCTGGGTGCTCGATCCGGTCGCCGCAGGCGGCCTTCCCTGGCGCACCGCGCTGGCGCTGGAGTTCCTCGAACTGTCGCCACCGACGGTGATTCGCGGCAACGCCTCAGAGGTGTTGGGCCTGGTCGGCGAGTCCGGCGGACGTGGCGCCGACGCCGGCGACAGCGTGGACGCGGCCTGCGACGCCGCCATCGAAATGGCCACCCGCTACGGCTCCGTGGTGGCCGTGAGCGGCCCGGTCGACCTGATCACCGACGGACGCCACACCGTCACCGTCGACAACGGCCACCCCTGGATGACTCGGGTCACCGGCGTCGGCTGCGCCCTTGGTGCACTGATGGCAGCCTTCGCCGCAACCACCGACGGCCTGCGGGCCGCCGTCGCGGCCACCGCCCTGCTGACCGTCGCCGCCGAGTGGGCCGCCGCAGACACCGCCGGCCCGGGCACCTTCGCTCCCGCGCTGCTCGATCGGCTGGCGCTGATCACCCCGGCAGAGCTGGCCGCGTCCGCCCGTCTCGGCAATGCCTGAGGGCCGCGAGGCCCCTGCCCGTCCGCGCGTGGACCTGTCGGTCTACCTGGTCACCGACACCGCCCTGTGTGGCGGACCGGACGGGGTGGTGGCAACGGTGCGGCAGGCGGTGGCGGCCGGCGTCACCCTGGTGCAACAGCGCGACGCGCACCTGAGCAACGCCGACTTCATCCAGCTCGGACGCCGCCTCGCCGCAGTGTTGGCCGGCACCGGCGTCCCGCTGTTGATCAACGACCGGGTCGAACTGGTCGCCGCGATCGGTGCGGACGGTGTCCACGTCGGCCAATCCGACACCCCCATCGCCGACGTCCGCCGAACTCTCGGACGCGAGGCGATCGTGGGCCTGTCGGCGGCCAGCCCCGCAGAGTTGGCCCCAGCCCTCGACCTGGGCGAAGGCGCCATCGACTACGTCGGCGTCGGTGCCCTGCGTCCGTCGGCGACCAAACCGGCAGCCGCCCCTGTCGGACTCGCGCAGCTGCGCCGAGTGGCAGCGCTCAGCCCCTGGCCGGTCTGCGCGATCGGTGGCGTGGTCGCCGAGGACGCCGCCGTGATCGCCGATTCCGGCGCGCACGGTATGGCCGTGGTCAGCGCGATCTGCGGGCAACCCGACGTCACCGCGGCCACTACCCGACTCGTCCAGGCCTGGCGCCAGAC
>CAZLJN010000044.1:0-11818 GCA_964559815.1 uncultured Propionibacteriaceae bacterium | reverse complement strand
GTACCGAGGGACGCAGCCGCGTGGGCAACTACCAGTGGCCGACGCGGCTGCGTCCCTCGGTACAGCAGTTCCTCGCGGCGCTCGAAGAGGCCCTCGGCGTGGAAATCGGCACCGATGACGTCGAACGGACCCTGGCGCGGCTGGGCTCGATCGCCCGCATGGTCGGCGCCACCATGTCGAACACCGCCAACCCGACGATGCTGGGCGGTGGCTACAAGGTGAATGTGATCCCCGGTCAGGCCACCGCCGGGATCGACGGACGGTTCCTGCCCGGCCATGAGCAGGAGTTCTACGACACGATCAGCCAACTCATCGGCGACAAGGTGCGCTACGAGGTGGTCACCGGCGACGTCGCGGTGGAGACCACCTTCGACGGCGGCCTGGTGAACGCGATGACCGCCAGCCTGGCCGCGGTCGATCCCGAGGCGATCGCGGTGCCGTTCATGATGAGCGCCGGCACCGACGCGAAGGCCTGGTCGAAGCTGGGGGTACGCAGCTTCGGCTTCGCGCCCCTGCGACTGCCCCCAGAACTGGACTTCGTGGCGCTCTTCCACGGCGTGAACGAGCGGGTGCCGATCGAGTCGCTGCAGTTCGGCTGTCGCGTCCTCGACGACTTCCTCGATCGTGCCTGAAGCCACTGCGGAAGCAGGACCCCGAGATGACTGACCAGGAGCGCGCCACGTCGTTCGGGGCGGCGGTCGATGCCTATCAACAGGGCCGTCCCGAGTACGACCGCGATCACGTCGCCTGGCTGCTCGACGGCACGCACGGACGGGTGCTCGACCTCGGCGCCGGCTCCGGCAAGCTCACCCGGGCCATCGCCGGCCTCGGTTTCGACGTGGTGGCCGTCGACCCCGACGAACAGATGCTCGCCGCGATCACCGACCTGCCCACCATGCTCGGCACCGCCGAGCGCCTTCCGCTCCCGGACGCCAGCGTGGCGGCGGTCACCGTGGGCCAGGCCTGGCATTGGTTCGACCCGGCACGCGCCACCGCAGAGATCGCCCGCGTTCTGCAGCCGGGTGGACGGCTCGGGCTGATCTGGAACACCCGCGACCTCAGCCACCCGTTCGTGGCTGCCCTCGCCCCGTTGATGGGCGACTCGCCCGCCGAGGTGATGATGGACGACGGGGACGTCCACGATCTGCCCGGGTTCACCCCGTTCGAGCGCAGCCGGATCGATCAGGTGCGGATGATGACGCCGGCCGAGCTGGAGGCCATGGTGGTCTCCCGCAGCACCTACTTGACCGCCGCTGCAGACCTCCAGGCCCGCATCGTGGCCGACGTGCGCGAACTGCTCGCCACCCACCCGCACACCCGCGGACGTGACCGCTTCGAGTACCCGTTGCACAGCACGGCCTATCGCGCCGTCCGTTTGTGAAGCGGGCTACAGGTAGTCGGGGGCGTACCAGCTGGTGAGCTTCACCTCGCCGTTGACGAGTTCGAGGACGACCATCAAGCCGTCGGTGCTGGTGGTGGTGTGATAGCTGCCCGGTTGGCCGTAGATGGTGCTCCACGGCTTCTTCCACCCCGTCCAGTGGCCTGGCTTCGCCGTGGTCGTGTCGACGATGGTGAGCGATGCGACTGCGACAGCGCCCTTGTCGGTGGAGAACGGTCGGATTGCGCCCGGAAGTGGCTGCGCCTTCCAGGCGTGAGTGCACCAGTAGGTCGGCTTCAGATCCTCCTTCCGCCACTTGACTAGGTCAGCGGGCAGAGCCAAGCCGGGGCCTCCGGTGGTGAGTTGAGTCGCGAGGGTCGTGGTGGCCGCCTCGAAGAGGGCACTGACTGATGGATCGGGCGGCTGAGGTCCCGGATTGTGCGGAGCCGAGTCCGGAGCGCCCACGATGGCTGCGTGGAGCCAGGGGGAGAAGGCGTGGTTGCGGACCATGACGCCGTAAGCCGCGATCGGCTTGTCGGCCATCTTTCCGCAGGTCCATCCGTAGGGGATCACCACCGTGCGTGGATAGCCGGAGGATGCCGGGCCGGGGTATGGCGTCCCCAGCCGGATCGGGCAGGGCTTCGGCTTGCTCTTGTCCTTGGTCGCTCGGTTCCAGGCGGTGTTGAACAGGTCGGCATGGAGCATCAGCTCCGCGTCCACCGTGCCCCACTCGGTCGAGGAGTAGCTCGGTGCGCTGCTGGCGAGGTTCGCCGCGTCGCTGCGCCGGTTGTGGTCGGCGGCCACGGCCGCCACGTCGAAGCCGTCCAGGGCGTCGCGGGTGACCTGGTCGCGAGGGGGAAGGTCGGTCGGCGGGAAGAGGGGTGGCACTGTGCAGCCCGTCGTGCAGACGGCCACCGACAAGAACAGTGCGATCAGGCCGGTCGTCGCGCCGCCAGGGGTCACGCCGTTGGCGGGCTGGGCGCCGTCGGTGAGGGAGGTGAGGTCCTGGTCGGCGTTCGTATCGCCCCCGGCGTCGGACGGACGGCGCCGCCGCCACTGCCACCAGCCGGCGAGCACCAGCAGCGCGGCCCCGAGGCCGGCGACCCCGGCAGCGGCAGCGAACGCGCCGGGGAACCGACTGCTGATTCGAACGCTGAGCGGTGCGGGGCCGCCGGTGGCCGTGGTGACCACCGCCACCACCGGTTGGCCATGGAAGTCGCCTTCGACCGACTGGACGCCGGGGCCGCTCGCTGCGGTGCGCCAGAAGTCCAGCCCCGCCGGGAGCGCAGGGAGTGAGGCGTTCGTCGCACTGCGCTGCTGGGCGCGGATGCCGTCGGGGCCGAACCAGTGGATCTGGGTCGTGGCGGTCTCGGCCAGATAGTCATCGGCGTCGATCACATGCGCGATCCCCACGAACACCTCGCCGTCCGGGGTGGACGCCGACACCCGAATCGGGAAGCTGCGCGACAGCAGCCCGTAGTTGGTAGCCACCGCCACTTCGCCGCCTCCGTTGAGGACGGCTGCCGGGCTGTCCACCCAGTCGTCCGGCCCGATCCAGATCGCTGCGACCGTCCCGGCCACCACGGCCAGCACCCCCACGACCACTCCCAGCACCGACTTGCCCACTGCGCTTCCCCTCGCTCGCCTTCGAGCCAAACTAGGGCGCGGGCGACGGGGTGCGGGATGGTTATCCACAGCCAATGTCGGATCGTTCGGCGGACCTCGTGGTCAGCGGGTGGCCAGAGTGGCGGTGCGGCCTGCTCAGCCCAGACCGATGGTCGGCTCGTTCGGCTCCCGCCCCTGGTGAGGGCCACCGGAGACATCGTCGAGGGCCGAGGAGATCTCGGCAGGAAGCTCCACGGTGTCGAGCGCCAGCAGCGGTTCGAGTTGGGCCACCGTCCGGGCACCCACCAGGGGAGCGGTCACGCCCGGGGCGTCGCGCACCCACAGCAGGGCCACCTGGGCCGGCGACAGCTCCAGCCCTTCGGCAGCCGTCACCACAGCCTCCGTGATTGCTCGGGAACGCGGCTCCAAGTAGGGCTCCACGAACCAGGAGAAGTGTTCGCTGGCCCCGCGGGATCCCTTGGGCATGCCGCCGCGGTACTTGCCGGTGAGGACGCCGCGACCCAGCGGTGACCAGGGGAAGAACCCCATCCCGAAGGCACGGACGGCGGGAATCACTTCCATTTCGGCGCGGCGGGCCAGCAGCGAATACTCCACCTGCGCCGACGTCAGCGGGGTACGTCCGGGGAACGCCGCCTGCCAGGTGGCTGCCTGGGCGGTCTGCCAGCCGACGAAGTTACTCACCCCGGCGTAGCGGACATCGCCGGCTGCCACGGCGATGTCGATCGCGGCCAGCGACTCCTCCAATGGTGCTTGGCCCCAGGCATGCAACTGCCACAAGTCGATGTGGTCGGTGCCCAGTCGGCGCAGTGACTCGCGCAGGTCGCCCAGCAGCGAGGTACGGGAGGTGTCGACCACCCGACGTCCGTCACGGATGGCGAAGCCGGCCTTGGTCGCCAGGACGAGGTCGTCGCGGGACACATCGCCGGCGCGAATCAGTCGTCCGATGATGCGTTCGGCATCGCCGGCCGCGTAGGCCGCGGCGGTGTCGATCAGGTTGCCCCCCGCGCCCACGAACTTGCGCACCAGCGCGCGGGCGTCCTCCGGCGAGGTTTCGCGGCCCCAGGTCAGCGTGCCCAGGCCCAGCCAGGAGACCTGGAGGCCCGAGACGCCGACGGAGCGCTTTCTCATACCGCTGAGATTGTCCCGGTGAGCAGCAGCGCGATGATCGCCACGCCGAGAAGGACGCGGTAAATGATGAAGCCGGTGAAGTTGTTGTGCGCGACGAACTTCAGCAACCAGGCGATCGAGAAGTAGGCGACGACCCCGGACACCACGGTGCCGATACCGGTGGATACCCACCCCACGGTCGCGCCGATGTCGCCGGCGGCGCTGGCGGCCTCCCAGCTACCGGCGGCCACCAGAGTGGGGATTCCGAGGAAGAAGCTCATTCGGGTCGCGCTGACCCGGTCGATGCCGCGCAACAGGCCACCGGAGATGGTTGCGCCGGAACGGGACACGCCCGGAACCAGCGCGATGGCCTGCACCAGGCCGAGGATCGCGCCGTCCACCCAGGTGATGGTGGTCTCGTCACGGGCACCGCCGCCGATGGCGCGGGCGCCCATCGGGGCTGCCTGGCGTGCCGACACCCGATCGGCGATGAACATCACGATGCTCCAGACAATCAAACCGAGGGCGACCGCCCACAGGCTGCGCAGGGGACCTTCGACCAGCTTGCGAAGCGAGAATGCGATCACCCCAGTGACCGCGCAGCCGATGATGATCGCCCAGCCCATTCGGTACTCGGACGCGGTGCGCTTCTCGGCGTTGAAAAGCCCGCTGAACCAGGCGGTGGCGAAGCGGACGATGTCGGACCAGAAGTAGATGATCGAGGCGATCATCGCGCCCACCTGAATGATCGCGGTGAAGGCGGTCACGCCCGGGTCGGAAACGTCCATCCCCATCAGCTTCTCGACCACGGTGAGGTGACCGGTGCTGGAGATCGGTAGGAACTCGGTGATCCCTTCGACGATCCCCAACAGGATTGCGTGCCACCAGTCGATCATCTTTCCCTTTCCGTCGCCGGACCCGGCTGTCGGCGGCCAGCTTAACCCGCGGGCCCAGGTCGTAGGCTTGCCGTCATGCGTGCCTGGGAAAGTGTGCCAGTGCCCACCGTGCCCGGCGGAGACGGTGGCGTGGTGGCGATCCATGACACCGCCCAGGGGCAGGTGCTTCCGGTCGGCCCATCGGCGGGCACCGCACGGCTCTATACCTGCGGCATCACCCCCTACGACGCGACCCACCTGGGTCACGCCTTCACCTATGTGAGCATCGACCTGCTGGTGCGCGCCTGGCGGGACGCCGGGCTGGAGGTCCGCTACGCCCAGAACGTCACCGACGTCGACGATCCGCTGCTGGAGCGCGCCGAGGCCACCGGACGTGACTGGCGTGAGCTGGCCGTCGAACAGACCGAGTTGTACCGCACCGACATGGCTGCGCTGCGGGTGCTCCCGCCGGACGGCCTGACCGCGGTCAGTGCGGTCATGGACGACATCACCGCGACCATTCAGGCATTGCATGACCGGCAGGCGGCCTACCAGCTCGCCGACCCGGACTACCCCGACTGGTACTTCTCGGTGACCAGCACTTCCAACCTCCTGGACGGCGCCCCGGTGTCGCTCCCGGAGGCCGAGCACCTCTTCGCCGAGCGTGGCGGCGATCCCGAGCGCGCCGGCAAGCGGCATCGCCTCGACTGTCTGGTGTGGCGCCAGCAGCGTCCCGGCGAACCGGGCTGGGACACTCCGCTGGGCCGTGGACGTCCGGGCTGGCACATCGGGTGCACCACCATCGCTTTGCATGCGCTGGGCTCGGCCTTCGACGTCCAAGCAGGTGGATCCGATCTGGCGTTCCCGCACCACCCGATGTGCGCGGCCGAGGCCCGGGTGCTCACCGGTGAGCCGTTCGCGCAAGCTTTCCTACACACCGGCATGGTGAGCTATGCCGGGGCGAAGATGAGCAAGTCGCTGGGCAACCTGGTCTTCGTCCATCAGCTGCGCGCGGGAGGCACCGATCCGATGGCGCTGCGCCTGGTCATGCTCGCCCACCACTACCGCAGCGATTGGGAGTACACCGCCGAGGAGTTGGCCGCAGCCCAGGCCCGACTGCGGCGCTGGCAGGCCGCGGTGGCCCGTCGCGCGGGTGCCCCGGCCGCCGGAGTGATCGAGGCCGTGCGGGCGGCTTTGCGCCACGACCTGGACGCCCCGACGGCACTGGCCGCCGTGGACGACTGGGCCGCGGTGCCCGGCAGCGATCCCGCTGCGCCGGCGGCGGTGGCCGCCCTGGTCGACGCGCTGCTGGGCGTTCGGCTGTGACCCTCGGCTGAGCTGCTGAGCTGTCCGCGCGGCCGTGGCGAATGCGAGCGCACCGGGGGCACCGGTAGGCTGCGCGAACGTGAGCAAATCCTTCGAAGCCCTGTTCGCCGAACTTCAGGTGCGCGCCCAGACCCGACCCGAGGGGTCCGGCACGGTGCGCGAGCTGGACGCCGGCGTCCATGCGATCGGCAAGAAGATCGTCGAAGAGGCAGCCGAAGTGTGGATGGCGGCCGAATATCAGTCCAAGGTCGAAGCGGCCGAGGAGATCAGCCAGCTGCTGTATCACCTGCAGGTGATGATGCTGGCCCTCGATCTCGACCTCGACGACGTCTACGCCCACCTGTGAGCCAGAGAGTTGCCACGATGACCGACCTGTTGAAGATCGCCGTCCCGAACAAGGGATCCCTGGCCGAAGGCGCGCTGACCATGCTGCGCGAGGCCGGCTACCGGCAGCGCAATGACACCAAGGACCTGGTGCTGGTCGATGACGCCAACGGCGTCGAGTTCTACTACCTGCGCCCGCGCGACATCGCGGTGTACGTGGGGGAGGGCACCCTCGACCTGGGTTTCACCGGCCGTGACATGCTGCTCGACTCCGGGGCCGAGGCCGACGAGGTGATGGCCCTGGGGTTTGGGGGCACCCGGTTCCGGTTCGCCGCTCCCGGCGGCGGCGCGATGGCTGTGGCCGATCTGGACGGCAAGCGGATCGCCACCTCTTATCCCGGTCTGGTCGGCGCCTACCTGCGCGACAAGGGCATTTCGGCGCGGCTGATCCACTTGGACGGCGCGGTGGAGTCATCGGTGCGCCTCGGCGTGGCCGATGTCATCGCCGACGTGGTCGAGACCGGCAGCACCCTGAAGAAGGCCGGTCTGGAGGTGTTCGGCGAGGCGATCCTGGAGTCCGAAGCGATCCTGATCCAGCACCGCGGACGTCCTGCGCCCGACGGCTTCGACCTGCTGGTGCGCCGCCTGACCGGAGTGATCACCGCGCGTGACTACCTGATGGTCGACTACAACGTGCCCGGCGAGAAGCTCGCCGCCGCGACCGCGGTGACCCCCGGCCTGGACTCGCCGACGGTCTCGCCGCTGGCCAAGGAAGGCTGGGTCGCGGTGCGCGCGATGATCCCGGCCAAGCGGGCTCAGCAGATCATGGACGAGCTGTGGGAGGTCGGCGCGGACGCGATCCTGGTGACCTCCATCCACGCCTGCCGGATCTGAGCGGCCTGCCCGGATTCGTGATCGCGGGACCGGGTGCGGTAGAGTCAACGTGATCGATTGCGCCACCAGGTGCAATCCGCACAAGTGGAGACCTGATCTCCCACCTGATCACCGCTGGGTGACAGGTCGGTACCGCGGAGCGGCACGTCCATCGTGTCGCCGAGTTATCAGGGTCTTCGCATGCGCGGAGGCCCTTTTTCGTGTGATCGGACACCCCGACGAGTCTTTGGAGGACACATCAGCACTGAACCGCGGATCAACGAGCGCATCAAGGTACCCGAGGTGCGTCTGGTCGGCCCTGCCGGTGAGCAGGTCGGCATCGTGCGGATCGAAGATGCTTTGCGGCTGGCCCGTGAAGCTGACCTGGACCTGGTCGAGGTCGCGCCGATGGCGCGCCCGCCGGTCGCCAAGTTGATGGATTACGGCAAGTTCAAGTACGAGGCGGCGCAGAAGGCTCGCGAGTCTCGGCGCAACCAGACCAACACCGTGATCAAGGAAATGAAGCTGCGCCCCAAGATCGACAGCCACGACTACGAGACCAAGAAGGGTCACGTCGTGCGCTTCCTCAAGGCCGGCGACAAGGTGAAGATCACCATCATGTTCCGTGGCCGGGAGCAGAGCCGCCCCGAGTTGGGCTTCAACCTGCTGAAGAAGCTGGCCGACGATGTCATTGAGGACGGGTACATCGAATCCGCTCCCAAGCAGGACGGCCGCAACATGCTGATGGTGCTCTCGCCCACGCGCAAGAAGACCGAAGCCAAGGTTGAAGTGGAAGCCGCCAAGGCCGCGAAGGCGGCCGAGCGGGCTGCTGCGGCCGAAGCCGAGCATCAGCAGGAGGTCGAGTTGCGAGCTGCCGCTGCTGCGGCCGCTGCGGCCGCCACCAAGCCCAAGAAGAAGAGGGGGCCAGCCGACAACATGGACCCCGACGTAGACCTGTAAGAAGAAGAGAAGGACGCCAAGATGCCGAAGATGAAGACTCATTCGGGCGCCAAGAAGCGCTTCCGGATTACTGGAACGGGCAAGGTGATGCATCGCCAGGCCGGGAAGATGCACCTGAACGAGCACAAGCCGTCCAGCCAGACCCGCCGTCTGGATGGGGACCAGGTTGTTGCTCCCGGTGATGCGAAGAAGGCCCGCAAGCTGCTCGGCAAGCGCGCCAAGTAACGTCCAGATCAAAGACTGAGGAGTAACTGAAATGGCACGCGTTAAGCGTTCTGTGAACGCGGCGAAGAAGCGTCGCGAGGTCCTGGACGATGCGTCCGGCTACCGGGGTCAGCGGTCCCGGCTCTACCGCAAGGCCAAGGAGCAGCTGCTGCACTCCTACACCTACGCCTACCGTGACCGTAAGGCCCGCAAGGGTGACTTCCGGGCACTGTGGATCCAGCGGATCAACGCCGCGGCCCGTGCGGAGGGCATGACCTACAACCGATTTATCAACGGTCTGAAGACCGCTGGAATCGAAGTTGACCGCAAGATGCTGGCCGAGTTGGCCGTGAGTGACGTCAAGGCGTTCAACGCCCTGGTCGCCATCGCCAAGGAGAACCAGCCGGCCCAGGCCGCCTGAGCCCACAGCTCACCACCGGCCGGGTCCGATTTTCGGGCCCGGCCGACCCGCACCTGAAGAAGGATCGACGATGACCGTCCCTTCCGCTCTTGAATTACCTGAACCGTCCCAGTCGATGCTGCGCGCTGCCCGTGCGCTGCAACGGCGCCGTGGACGCAAAGAGGCCGGCAAGTTCCTGGTGGAGGGACGCCAGGCCGTCCGTGAAGCTCTGGGTATGCCCGGAGCGGTCGAGGCTGTGTTCTTCCGTTGGTCCGAGGCGTTGGACAACCTCGATCTGGTGGAGGCAGCCCAGGCCGCGGGAGTGGCCTACTACGGCGTGAGCGAGCAGAACCTGGCCACCATCACCGACACGGTGACACCGCAGGGCGTGGTGGCGGTTGCCCGCGATATCGACGTGCCGCTGGCCGAGGCGTTGACCTCCAACAGTTCGTTGGTGGTGATCTGCGCTCAAGTGCGTGATCCCGGCAACGCCGGCACGGTGATCCGCTGTGCTGACGCGTTCGGCGCGGATGCGGTGATCCTGAGCTCGGATTCGGTCGAGGTGTACAACCCCAAGACCGTCCGCGCGAGCGTGGGCAGCATCTTCCACCTCCCGGTGGTGGTGGGGGTCGAGCTGGCCGACGCCATCGAGGCCTGCCGCGCCGCCGGCATGCAGATCTTCGCCACCGATGGAGCCGAAGGCACCGAACTGACCGGGCTGTCGGCCGAGTTGGGTCGTCCGACCGCCTGGGTGATGGGCAACGAGTCGTGGGGGCTGCCGATCGAGCACCTGCAACTGGCCGACCGCACTGTGGCCGTGCCCATCTACGGCAAGGCCGAAAGCCTTAACCTGGCAACCGCGGCGGCTGTGTGTCTCTACACCAGCGCCAGCGCGCAGCGCGCATCCAACTGAACGAGGAGTGACGTCCATGACCGGCCCCACTGACCAGGCCGACCTCAGCCAGCAGACCATCGATGCGCATGTCGCCGCAGCTACGGCTGCGTTCGCCGAGGCGCAGACCACCGCTGAGCTGAAGCAGGCACGCCTGGCTCACGCGGGCGATCGCTCGGCGTTGGCGCTGGCCTATCGCGCCATCGGCGGACTGGCACCCGAAGCCCGCAAGGAGGTCGGACAGCTGCTCGGCAAGGCCCGTGCCGCGGTGGCCGATGCGCTGGCTGCCCGCGAGGCCGAGGTGGGCGAGGCCGAACTGGCGGCCCGGCTGGTCGCCGAGCGGATCGACGTGACCCTGCCGGTGGAACTGGCCCCGGTCGGCGCGGCCCATCCGATCACCGCCCTGATCGAGCTGATGAGCGATGTCTTCACCTCGATGGGCTGGGAAGTCGCCGAAGGACCCGAGGCCGAGGGTGAGTGGCTCAACTTCGACGCCCTCAACATCGGCCCCGACCATCCGGCGCGGGGGACGTCCGACACCTTGTTCGTCGAACCGATCGACGACCACATCGTGCTGCGCACCCACACCTCGCCGGTCCAGGCGCGCACCATGCTCGATCGCGACCTGCCGATCTACATCGTCTGTCCGGGCAAGGTCTACCGTGCCGACGAGTTCGACGCCACCCACGTCCCGGTCTTCCACCAGATCGAGGGTTTGTGCATCGACAAGGGGATTTCCCTCGCGAACCTGAAGGGCACCCTCGATCATCTGGCCAAGGCGATGTTCGGCGAAGCGGTCGAGACCCGGATGCGGCCGCACTACTTCCCGTTCACCGAGCCGTCGGCCGAGGTCGACCTGAAGTGCTTCGTGTGTCACGGCGCCAGCGTCGGCAACCCGGACGCGCCGTGCCGCACCTGCAAGTCCCAAGGCTGGATCGAGTGGGGCGGCTGCGGCGTGGTCAATCCGCGGGTGCTGGTCGCCTGCGGGATCGACCCCGAGGTCTACTCCGGCTTTGCATTCGGCATGGGGATCGAGCGCACCTTGATGTTCCGCAACAACGCCGCGGACATGCGCGACATGGTCGAGGGCGACGTACGGTTCAGCCGCTCACTGAAGGGAATGGCACGATGAGGGCCCCGCTGAGCTGGCTGCGCGAATACGTCGACCTGCCGGCGTCCATGACCGGACGTGAGCTGGCCGAGGTGCTGATTCGCGCCGGCCTGGAAGTCGAGACAGTCGACGAGGTCGGCGCCGACGTGAGCGGCCCGGTGGTCGTCGGACGAGTGCTGACCACCACGGACGAGCCGCAGAAGAACGGCAAGGTCATCCACTGGGTGCAGGTGGACGTGGGCGCGGCCCACAATCAGCCCAGCGACGACTTCGCCCAGGGCTGCCGCGGCGTCGTCTGCGGCGCGCAGAACGTGGCTGTCGGTGACCTGGTCGTGGTGGCGTTGCCGGGGGCGAGCCTGCCCGGTGGCTTCGAGATCGCCTCGCGCAAGACCTACGGCCACCTGTCCGACGGCATGATCTGCGCCGAGGACGAGCTGGGGATCGGCAACGACCACTCCGGCATCATCGTGCTGCCGTCCGACTGCGGCCTGGAGCCCGGCGATGACCCGGCCGACTTCCTGCTGCTGCGTGACGACGTCCTTGACATCGACGTGAGCCCCGATATCGGCTACTGCCTCAGCATTCGTGGCCTGGCCCGCGAGGCCGCCCAGAACCTCGGTCTGAGGTTCACCGACGTGGTTTCGTTGCCGACGCCGGCGACCACGGCGGCTGGTTACCCGGTGGTGCTGGAAGACCCGGCCTGCCCGGTCTTCGTCGCGGTGAGCGTGAACGGTATCGACCC
>CAZLJN010000043.1:7005-11872 GCA_964559815.1 uncultured Propionibacteriaceae bacterium | reverse complement strand
GTGCCGGAGCCCTGGTCTGCATCGCCGTCGGCGCTCGCATCCGCGGCCCGCTGCTGGTGAGCGAGGCCGACATCCTGGACGGCATCGTCGCTGCCCTCGCGATCGCGTAGCCATCCGCTGGCCGCGCCAATCCGCTAGCCACCCCAACCGCTGGTTGCCTCCCAACCGCTGGTCGCCCCCAACCGCTGGTCGAGCTTGTCGAGACCTCACCAGCCCCGCGCAGCGTCTCGACAAGCTCGACGAACGGTTCGTGATCACTTGTGCACGTGTGCCCGCCCCTAGAATCACGCCGGGGCCCCCATGGCCCAACTGGCAGAGGCAGGCGGCTTAAACCCGCCCAAGTATGGGTTCGAATCCCATTGGGGGCACTAATCTCATTGCCGTGTCGACCAGGCTGGACGCCTTGCCCTGGCAGGATCGCGATGCCTGTTGTGCGCGCCAGTCGTGCGGCTGAGTACCAAGAAGCCGGCGCTGCTGCTCTTGCAGCGACTGAACGGCGACGCTCGAATCTGAGGCCGGCCGGTCCCGCTATACCCGGGCCCGGTTGGCTAGGTGCATGTTGGGATCGGGCGAAGGGTGCTGTCGACGTCTGCACTCCGGACCACGAGCTAGGTCGGCGGTGCGGGGCTGTGCCCGTGTCCGAGGAGGGTGGCGACCTTCTGGGCCGTCTCCTTCGCTGATCCGGGGTTCTGCCCGGTCACGAGGTTCTCGTCGACGACGGCGTAGGAGACGAACGGAAGCCTGGCCTTCTCATAGAGCGCGCCGCGCTTCTTCATCTCCTCTTCGGCGTTGTAGGGCACGAGCTTGTCCACGCGAGCGAGCACTTCTTCCTGCCAGGCGAAGCCGGTGAGCTTGCGGCCTGCGACAAGAGAGGACCCGTCGGTGAGGGTGGTGTTGAGCAGACCGCAGTAGCCGTGACAGACGGAGGAGACGACGCCGCCACGTTCCCAGATCTCGCGGGTAATCCGCTGCAGCCCTTCGTTGTCGGGGAAGTCGTACATCACGGCGTGCCCGCCGGTGAAGTAGATGGCGTCGAAGTCGGCCGAGTCGATCTCGTCGGGTGCGGCTGTGTTCTCCAGCAGCGCCATGCGAGCAGGATCGGCATGCCATGTCCTGGCGGTCTTGTCGTAGCTGGGGAACTTCAGCGAACGCGGCTCGAGCGGGGAAGGCCCGCCTCGCGGACTGACGATGGTCTGTTCGAAGCCGTGCTGCTCGAATACCTGCCAGGCGTGCGCGAGTTCAGAGAGCCACAGCCCGGTCGGGTGGGACGGATCGTCGTAGTGGCCGACGTTGGTGACAACGTGAAGGACGCGTCTGGTCATGAGGAAGCCTCCCGTGAACTCGGATCGACGGACGCCGCGATAGTGCCCAGGGTGAAGAGGGCTGCAACGGATGAACGCACCCGAACCGCGACCTCGGCTGCCGGCTGGGGACGGAGCTTGCCGTCCAGGTGCAGGAACGCGAGGCCATGCGCCAGACTCCACAAGGCCATCGACAGGTCAGAGACGCCCGCCGCCGGAAAGAGACGCTGGATGGTGTCGTCGAGCAGGTCGTGAAGTCGTTGGGCGGCCCGCACCCGCTCGCTGTTCGCCTCATCGCACTCGCGGCCGAACATCAGTCGGAACAGCGCGGGCCGCCGCAGCGCGAAGGCAACATAAGCCACCCCTAGAGTGCCGATCACATCCACCGGTGGGGAAGACTCAGGAACCTCGGCCAGGGCTGAACCAAGGGCCGCGCGCAGATCCATGAAGCCCTCGACCGCCACCGCCGAGTCCAGCGCCTCGCGATCGGCGAAATGCCGGTAGGGCGCGGTCGGTGACACACCCGCTCGTCGCGCGACGGCGCGCATCGAGAACGGCTCGCCGGCCTCCAGGCTCGCCATCGCCGCGCCGAGCAAGGCGGTATGGAGGTCGCCGTGGTGGTAACTCTTCGTCGATGTTGACACTGCTAACTGATCTTTCTACGCTGATGTAAGCAGTGTAAACATACCGTGGATTGCAGCGGAAGTCGAAGGTCGAAAGTGCAGACGATACTTGGGGCGACAGGTCAGATCGCTGTGCAGCTCGCCCGGGAACTGCACAGCGAGCATCCAGAGGGCCTTCGGCTCGTGAGTCGCAATCCGCGCAAGGTCAACGACTCCGACGAGCTGGTGCGTGCTGACCTGCTGGACGCCGCGCAGACCACCGCAGCGATTGAGGGCAGCAGCATCGTCTACTTCACCGCAGGGCTGCCGGCGAACACCGAGCTCTGGGAGCAGCAGTTCCCGACGATGCTGCAGAACGCATTGCACGCGGCGCGCGCTGCCGGCGCAAAGTTCGCCTACTTCGACAACACCTACATGTACCCGCAGGACGACCGCATCCAGACCGAGGACACGCCGTTCGAGCCGGCAGGGCGCAAGGGCCGCGTCCGCGCAGCGATGGCCTCGACCGTGCTTGAGGAGATGGCCCGCGGGGACATCCCGGTGCTCATCGCTCGGGCCCCGGAGTTCTACGGTCCGGGCCGGACACAGAGCTTCACGAACGCCCTGATCACGAACCGTTTGAGGAAGGGTCAGAAGCCGCTCGTGCCCGTCCGCGACGACCGTGTGCGATCGCTCATCTGGACTCCCGACGCGAGTCGTGGGCTCGCGGTTCTCGGCAACACCCCTGATGCCTTCGGGCAGACCTGGCACCTCCCCATCGACGGAGATCGGCCTACCTACCGGCAGTTCGTCACGATGGCGAGTGAAGCCTTCGGTCGGGATCCCGGCTACACGGTGCTCCCCCGGTGGGCCCTTGGCGCGGCGGGGCTCTTTTCCCCGCGGACAAGGGAGCTTCGCGAACTGCTGCCTCGATACCAGTACGACAGTCTGTTCGACTCGACGAAGTTCGCCACGCGATTCCCGGCGTTCGCGGTGACGTCCTACCGCGACGGACTCAACGCCATCAGACGCCAAGCTGACGCCGAACGCACCGTGTGACGGGACGAACACGACTCGTCGCCCTGACCGCCACCACCAATGGATCGATCCTGAGTGGTTCAGCCGCGACGGCGTCGCTCTCGTTCCCAGATGCTGAGGGGGATCAGCTGATCGAGAGTCTCCAGTACGTAGTGGGGTCGTTGTTTGGGGGACAGGTCGGTCGCATCGGCGAGGGTGCTGTCGCCGGTCAGGACGAGCGCGGTGTTCATGCCGGCGTTGCGTCCCATGGCGATGTCGGTGGCGAGTCGGTCGCCGATCATCATGGTGCGTTCGGGGGCGACGTCGTAGCCTTCGAGCGCTTCTGCGATCATGAGGGGGTCGGGCTTGCCGAAGTTGGCGGTGCAGGTGACTTCTGTGCAGGCTTCGATGGCGGCGACGATCGCCGCGCAATCGGGTTCGCCGTGGCCGCCGGGGAAGGGGCAGTACCGGTCGGGGTTGGTCTGGACGAGGATCGCCCGCTTGTGGAACCACAGCGCGTCGAAGGCGATCTGGAGCTTGCGGTAGTCAAAGCCGCGGTCGTAGGAGGCCAGCACAATGTCGATCTCGGCGGGGTTGTCGCTGAGTCGGATCCCGGCGTTGGTGAGGGCCGTTACCAAGGGGAGTTCGGCGATCGGGAAGACCACGGCGTCCGGGTGGTGCGCGGTGAGCCAGCGGACAGTTGTGACGATGGTGTTGGCGATATCGGTCAGTGGCGTGGGCAGGCCGAGGGCGTCGAGCTTGGCCCGGTACTGGTGGGGGTCCTTGGTCGGGTTGTTCGACAGGAACCGGACGGGGATGTCGAGCCTGCGCAGCAGTCCGATGGTGGCAGCCACGCCAGGGAGGAGGCGGTCGCCGAGATAGATGGTGCCGTCGAGGTCGAAGACGTAGGCGTCGAAGAGCCGGTCGGGGCGGGCGTTCTCGTTGAGGTCGGGGCTCAGGGGCGCCGTTCTGCTCCAGGTGGCCATCGCCGTCAGCTCCACAGTCCGCCGGGGGCGAACACTTCGTCGACGAGTCCTTCAAACCAGCCGGCCTCGCGGGCGAGGTCGAGCACGGTGTAGCGGGAGCGGTAGTACATCGCCTGGGGGAAGGTCGCCTTGACGTCGGCGGCGGTGAGCCCGATGTCCTCGGGGGCGGCAGGGGCCCCGGCATCGCGGAGCATCTGCTGCAGCGTCCGGGCGGGGGCCAACTGCTTCTCCAGGCGTGGGCGCAGTCCGGCCCAGCGGCCGACGAAGGTGCCGAGCCGTTCTCGCAGGCCGGCCGCGTCGACGTATTTGACGTGGGTCTCAGCGACGGCGTGGTCGGCGAGTGCACCCTGGAAGCGGGCGCGGATGTCGGCCTCCACCTCCTCCCAGGGCGCCCAGGCCGCGACGGCCGCGTCGATGTCGAGGCTGGTCAGGTCGCGGGCGAGGAAACGCTCGTAGAAGGCGCTCATGGCGAGGGTGCCGATGGCGACCTTGTGGCCGTGGGACAGCGGCGGGTCCTGGTCGGCGCCGAGATGGGCGAGTTCCCACAGGTGGCTGAAGTAGTGCTCCGCGCCGGAGGCGGGACGGGTGCCCCGGTAGACCTGCATGGCGAGCCCGGACAGGACCAGGCCCGAGACCAGGCCGGCGTAGGCGTCAGGGTTGCCTGCGGCGAGCGCCTTGGGCTGGGAGAGGGCCTCGGTGACGCCGCTCTGGACGAGTTCCCACGCCAACGGGTCGATGGGGTCCAGCCCGACCGCGTCGGACAGGATCCAGTCCGCGCCGGCCGGGATTTTGGCCGAGAGGTCGCCGTATCCGGAGGCGACCATGCTGGGCGGGGCGGCCGCGGCGACGTCGAGGTCGAACAGGACGACGGCCGGGGCAGGGCATGGCATGGTGACCTTGACGCCGTCGGAACTCATCGGGGCGCCGAACCCGGAGTAGCCGTCCATCGACGCGGCCGTGC
>CAZLJN010000043.1:0-6995 GCA_964559815.1 uncultured Propionibacteriaceae bacterium | reverse complement strand
GCGTAGGGCTGTTCGAGGTCGCCGGAAGCGAGCTTGACCAGATCGTTGATCGTGCCGGAGCCGACCGCCACCCCCAGCGCGCCGGTGTCGCGGAGGCGCTCGCGGATCGTCCTGCTGTGCTTCAGGGCGGCGTACAGCACGGGGTGGCCGGGGAAGACCAGCGGTTCGACCACCGCCACGCCCGCCGCGACGAGGGCGTGGTGGACGGCCTGGCCGGCGGCGGCCCAGGTCCGCTCGTCCGCGACGACCAGGGCAGGTCGTCCGGCGCTGAACAGGGTCTCGGCCAGGACGGTGCCGGAGCGGGCGAGGACGCCTCGTCCGACGTCCACGAGTCGGGTGTCACTGGCCTGTGCCAGTCCACGGGCGAAGAGGTCGTCGGTCATTGCGGGTCCTTCGTTGTGCGCGAGCGGGTTGTGGGAATGGGGTCTGCTCCGGCGAGGTAGTCGGTGAGTGCGGTGAGGGCCTCGGCCTCGTCGAGACCGTCGGCGAGGACGGTGACGGGTGTCCCGCAAGCGATGCCGAGCGCGAGGACGGCGACGGGTTGGCCGACGCTGGCGGTGCGCCCGTCGTGGCGCAGGTAGAGGCTGCTGGCGAAGTTGTGCGCCAGACTCGCCAGTTCCTGCGCCACTAGGGCGTGGATCCCCCCGGAGTGGGTGACGGTGACGTCGCGGGTGATCACGCCGCCTCGATCGTGAGCACGCTCCCGATCGTGATCTCGGGTGCCGGGCCTTCGCAGCGGATGTGGATGGCGCCGGCCATCCTGGGCTCGGTGTCGCCGTCGATGTTGACGGTGATGTGGCCCAGCGACTCCAGGTTGCGCTGCGCCACATCGCCGACGGCAGTGATCGGGAAGGATCGACCGTCCACGGTGAACTGCTGTCCGGGAGTGACCTCTGCTGTCGTGGGGTTGACCTCGACGATGTAGCAGAACTCGCGGAGGGCTTCGGGGGCGTTGGTCCCGAAGGTGACGAACATTCCCTCCGCCACGAATGCCTCGGCCATGGGTCCGGCGTCACGCACCGTGGTCCGGTAGATCTCAGTCATCCTCATGCTCTTTCTGTGTTGCTGCCTCGGATGTGGGTCAGCCGGCGTACAGGCCAATGCTGGCCGCCCACGCAACGGCGACGCGGGGAACGCCGTTGAGGAAGCGGGAGTAGAGGACAGCGGGGACGCCGACCTCGACGGTCTCTGGTTCGGCTTCGGCGAGGCCGAGTCCGACCGGGATGAAGTCGCACGCATTCTGGGTGTTGATGGCGAACAGCGCCGGCAGCGCCAGGCTCGGGGCGACGGACCCCTTGCCGATCTCGACTCCGATCAGGGTGCCGATGATCTGTCCGATGACCGCGCCCGGCCCCAGCAGCGGGGACAGGAACGGGATCGAGCAGATGAAGCCGAGGACGAGCAGCCCCCATCCGGAGCCGGCCAGCGGGGTGAGGAAGGCGGTGAACCATTCGCCGAAGCCGGAAGCCTTGATCACGCCGATGAGCATGGCGATGAAGGCCATGAACGGCAGGATCGTGCCGATCATCGTCTGGATGCCGTCGCGGCCAGCCTGGAAGAGGACCGCGACCACTCGACCGGCGCCAAGGCCGATCCTGACCAGCAATGACTTATTCTTCTGCTCAGCGAGGGTTTGGGAGATCTTCTTGTCAGAGGTGTACTTCGGGCTCTCGTCCTGCGCGGCGGACACCGGCCTGCCAGCCGGTGCCGCCGCGACCTGTGCTGGGTCGGCGGCGTGGATCTGCTCTGCGCCCACCGCGGAGACGTAGATCGACTCGTTGATGAACTGGGCGAGCGGGCCAGTCTTGCCGGTGGGCATCACGTTGATCGTCGGGATGCCCTTCTTCGGGTAGATCCCGCACCGCAGGGTGCCTCCGCAGTCGATCACAGCCGCGGCGATCTGTTCGTCGGGAACCGAGGTGGCGAACCCGTTGACCGCCTCGGCGCCGGTCAGTTCGCACAGCCGGTCGACGACGTCGGGCTTGGCGCCCCCACCAACGATGTAGACGATCTTGTTGCGATCTTCTGTGGGGGTGATGGTGAGCGGGCCGCCGTAGCCGCCCTTGCCGCGCTCTACGACGGCGGACTGGTATTCGGTCATGCTGCGACCTCAACTTTCACGGTGGAGCTGAGGGTGACGCCCTGCTGCCTGGCGACCCATGGGGTGATGAAGTCAGTGACCCACCCGCCGACGAAGTTCATCACGAGGCCGACCAGCAGGTAGCGGATCGCCAGCGGTGTGGGATCCAGGCCGAGAGTGGTGATGCCGCTGGCAATCCCCAGCCAGATGAAGAGTTCCCCGGCGTTGATGTGCGGGAAGACCCCGTTGCTGGTGTGGCAGAACTGGGCTGCGCTGGCGTAGTAGCTGGGCTTGTACTTCTCGGGCAGGAAGCGGCCCAGAGACAGTGCCATCGGGTTGGCGAGCATGAATGCTCCCAGGAACGGCAGAACCAGGTACCTGCTGACCGGGTTGCCGCCGGCCTTGGCCGCGAACCGGTTGATCCGGTCCTCGCCGATCAGCTGGATCAGCGCGTTCATCGCGACGAGCAGCATCAGCACCGTCGGGACGAACCCGAGCCCGGTGACCTTGCCGTCGGCGTCGACCGAAACGGCGGTCCAGCTGATAAACACCTCACCGCCGGCTTTGAACAGCCCGTAGAACCACGTGGCTGCCTGGACGAAAATGTCCATGTCCTTACTCCCTTCTACTTGCGGTAACTATCGGTGGGGCCCTGGTGGTCCTACCGGGGCTGGGGGATCCTGATCCGTTGCGTCGCCGGCGCGGTGGGCGCGGTGGCGCCGGCTTCGGCGGCTTCGGCGAGCGCGAGCGAGGCGGGCGGCGTCTTCGGCGGGCGGCCGGCCAGGCGACGGACGCCGTCGGCGATCTGGGACAGCGGTCCACCGGGCTCGGGGGGCGTCTGCCCGCCGACCCAGCAGAGGTAGTTGTCGCGGGCGTTCTCGACGGCGAGCCGGACGCTCCTGGTGAACCGTCGATCGTTCGCCGCTGCGAGTTCGGCCAGGTGCAACCCGTCGAACTCGGGGAAGGGACGGAACCGGGCAAGAACGGTGACACCAGTGAGCCGGGTGCCCTCGACGATCGCCCCGTTGCCGTCGAGCAGGAACATGACGATCGCTCCAGTGGTGAGCAGGCCCTTCTTCTTGCCGATGGCGACCCGGCCGCGGCGCCGCAACGTGGTGTACGCGGTGGTGTAGTTCTTGGACTGCATCAGCGCGAGCACCACGTTGGTCACGTAGACGAGCGCGAAGCAGATGGCGGCGAACCAGAACATCAATGCCTCCCTTGGTTGGTTGCCTCGGTGTAGTCCTCCATGAGGTAGAAGAACTGGACGTAGCTGTTGAGTCGTGACACCTTTCGCACCAGGAGCGGGTCCTGGCTGAGCCGGATGATCTCGTCATAGACGCGGAGCAGGATGCGGTCGTCGTAGTCGGTCTTTGCCGGCACGGCCATCACGAAGATGATCCGCAACCCGTCATCGGCGTCGCCGCGCGGGATCACGCCCATTGCGCAGGCAACGCCGTGAATGCCCGAAGCGCTCGCGTGCGGGAACGTGACCTCGACACTGATCTGCATCGGGCCAAGCGCTTCCCGCTCCGCCAACGCGGTCCGGAACTCGTCGTTCACCATGCCCAACGAATGCAGGCGATTGATGAGCAACTGGATGCCGTCGGCGTAGCTGGTGTCGCTGGGCAGCTGCAGGAAACGTTCGTCGTCGAGCAGCGAGACCAGCATCGACCCGGACTCCCCGCTGAGGGCCAGCGGGCCATGGTGTGCGAATCGCATCGCACTCAGCTTGCGGATCAGCTCACCGCGGTCGAACACCTGTGACAACTCCAGGGTGGGCACGTCGAGCTGAAGCTGGGTGCCCGGTGTCGTCACCACCAGGTCGACACCTGCGAGGCTGTCCTGCCGGGAACTGGCGGGCAGCAGCGAATAGGTGGTGTCGTGCGGAAGCACCTTCGAGAGCTGGGCACGGATTAGGCGGGCCGTTCCTGGGCCCTGGCTGGTAAGGATCGCCACCGCGAACGGACGGTGCTGACGCGCCACATGGTCCTCGAGGAACACCTGGAAGTAGGTGGTGGCCAACGCGAGTTCGGCATCGTCCATGACCAGTCCGGTGTCCTCAGCGATGACGTCACGGGCGACCTCGGCCATGCGGCTTGCCACGGGGAATCGCCCCCGCAACTCGGCCTCGTCGACCGTGCGGTCCACGTGAAGCGAGTAGCGCAGCCGGTTGAGCATATAGGCCACGTGGTGGGAGAACTCGATCACCAACTCTGATGGCTCCACACCGAACTCCAGACTCGTCGTGTCGCGGATCCGGTCGAAGATCCGCTCCACCAGACCATCCACGTCCATCGGGGCGCTGGGCCCGGGAAGGAGGTCCGACACGGTGGGCGTTCGCCGTCCGGCAGCCGGCAGGGCGAGAAAGATGACCTCGGCAGCAGGGATCACCTCGTCGATCAAAGGAGCCACCCTTGCCGCGAGCGTGGTGGCGTAGGCATGGGCATTTGTTCCCTGGATATCGGAATATGCAGCCGGGACATCGACCAGTTGGTGCCCATTAACGATACGGTCCAGCATGACGGTGAACCAGCGGAGCAGTGCCGATCGCGGGCCGTCGTCGAAATGGTATTCGTCAGCGACATCATTGAACGCTGTCTCCAGCTCGATCCCGATCGGAAAGCTTTCGTAGGCGACGTTGTACGCGTGACGGAGAATCAGTCCGCGGATCTCGAGTTCCGGGCCCAGGAGCTGCAGCCCAACGTGAGGCCGACCCTCGATCGACACCTCCGAACCGCTGAGAAGCTCGCGAAGGTGGGCGATGTCACCGCTCACGGTGCTGCGTCCTACCGCCATCTCGGTCGCAAGCTCCTCGGTGCGGATCGGGACATCGCTACGAGCGAGCCTCGCCAGGATGAACGCCGCGCGACGGTCCGGATCGCTGAACGAGGCACGCTCGCCCGTGATCCGGTCGCGCACTTCGCGGAAGGCCGCAGCATCCACGACCAGAAGCCGGTAGCGCCCGTCCGCAAGACGAATCGAAGCCGTCCTGCCCAATGTCTGGTTGAGGGCCGCCACCTCCGTGGCGACCGTTCGCTCGCCAACGCCCAGCCGGCGAGCCAAGGACTCTGGTGCAGCGGACAGAGAGGTCTCTAGCTGAACCAGAATGGTTGCCGCCCGCTGCATTTACCTCCCCCTTCGTTGACGGGAACTGCGCCTGCGCAGAAACCTAGCTTGCGCCGACTCGGCTGGGGAGAGAGGAATCGTCCACCGTGTTTCTGGGCTACGGAAAGCGGGTGAGCGAATGACGGGCCACCTGGTTCCGAAGTTGGATCACCGGCAGCGGCCGCCAAGGGCCCCCTGGCGGCACAAGTGGATCCGCCTTCCCACCTGCCCGCCGATCTGATCGGCGATGAACTCGCGTAGAGGGCCGGCGTGCGCGGATGACCGGGCTGACGTAGTGGGCTGCAAGCATTTCCCCGGCACGCTGCTTGCGGTCAACCGACATTCCGGCTGCGCCACTACTGGGACGGACTTCCCGATCAGCTGGTCCAGCTTCCACACGGGTGCGACCATCGGTAAGGGGACCGTCGCGCTCGGTGTCAATGCGGACGGGAACCTCGGTCGGTGTTCTCATGGCCTGTCGCGCAGCTGCTGCGAGGGAACCTCCGACATCCTCGACCTCGGCCCAGCGCTGGTCCTCAACGTGACCTCCCTTGACGCGATCCGAGGCGAGGCAGGTTCTGCGCCGGGCCGAGTCCGACTCAGGGCTGGTCCCTGGCCGACCCGAACGAGATCGTCAACGACCATCCGGCCACCTGGTCCGAACCCGGGCTGGACTACTTGGGATCCCGACTACGATCCAGGTTCCATTCGATCCGCTCGTCGCACGGCCACCGTCCGTCTGCGACTACCGCGAGTGCAACGGCTTTGCCTTCGACACGCGCATCGACGGATTGTCGACAGTTACGCCCGCCAGTCCGCAGTTCTCGATGGTCTACGGGTTCGCCGCCGCCACTGAAGCGGCCAGTCTTCTCGCCGACGGACTCCGACAGCAGTACCCTTGCGATTCTCGTCGGCGTCCGCAAGAACTCATGACTCATTACCCAACACCAAGGACTGCAAAAATGAAAGATGCAAGCCAGTCGACTAGCGCCGCGCGCGAGCAGCCCGAAAGACCGGGGCGGACCCTACTCAGCACCGCGCTCGCTGTGGCCATCGTCCCTACGCTACTTCTCACCGGCTGCGGTACTGTCCTGTGGGAGACCGGGCAAGACATGCAAGTCTATTTTGAGAATTCGACCGACCAGACCCTCGAACTGCGCCTCAGGGATGATCTGGACGAACGGCATTCCCAATGGCAGATCAACTCAAACCAAACGACCACTCTCTCCCTGGTCTTTCAGGGCGAGTGCTTGGACAGCTTGTTGATTACTGACGAGAACGGCATCATCGTCAAAGACCCTGGGCGGATTTGCTGGCACGACACGATCGCTATTCCTTGACCAGGGCCCGGCCGGGCTCCGGCCATCTGGGCGTGGCGGTCCGGCTGCGTCTCCGTCTGTGACCCGGCGGCCTCGACACTGACGTGGGCACCCGCGCGCTCTCAGTTGCCCGCTGAGTTGATCGGGCTCCTGGGGATCACGGTGAGGACCTTCTCGATGTAGTCGCGGAACTCCTGGATGTAGTTGGCGAGGAAGGCCTTCACGCTGTCGTCGAGGACGTCGCCGTCGGGGGTGAAGATGTCGGTGGAGTACTTGATGTAGGCCTTGGGTGCGGTCATTTGGCGGGCGTTGCAGAAGCTCAGCACGCCGCGCATGGCCTGCTGGGCGAGGGCGGTGCCGAGTTGTCCGGGCGAGGCGCCGATGACGGCTGCGGGAATGTGGTTGAAGGAGTTCTGGCCCCAGGGGCGGGAGGCCCAGTCGATGGCGTTCTTGAGGGCGCCGGGGATCGAGCGGTTGTACTCCGGGGA
>CAZLJN010000042.1:0-12199 GCA_964559815.1 uncultured Propionibacteriaceae bacterium | reverse complement strand
GGCGTAGGCGATGATGCCGGCAATCACCTCGACGGCCAGGAACAGGTTGTAGAAGCCCTGATTGAAGGCCAGCTGGCGGGTCTGGGCGGCCTGCTCCGGCGAGGTGCCGAAGACTGCTCGGGTGCGCGCACTGGTCCAGGTCAGTGACTCGAGCACGAAGATGTAGAGGTGGACGAGCGCCGCGAGTGCGACGATCACCAGACCTGCGATCACCATGGGAGCCTCCTGTCGCCGAACCAGTTCTGTACCGACTGGTTTAATATATAGTGGACCGAGCAGTTCACAAAATGGGGAGTTCACCGTGGGTCGTCCGCAAGCGTTTGACACCGTCTCAGCGGTGCGCGCTGCCCGCGCGGTGTTCTGGAACGCCGGCTACGACGAGGCCGCCATGCCCGCCCTGGAAGCGGCCACCGGGCTGTGCCGCTCGAGCATCTATCACGCCTTCGGCAACAAGCGCGGCCTGTTCGACGCCGCCTTGACCAACTACCTGGACGAGGTGGTCCGGCCGCGACTACGCCCGATGCTCACCGAGCCGGTCGCCCCCGAGGCGGTCGAGAACTACCTCAGCGCCCTGCGCGCCTCGATCGATGCCCACGCCGACGACCTGCACGCCGATGGCTGCCTACTGGTCAGTACCGCGTCCTCCAGCCTCGCTGGCGACCCCGCGGTGCGCGCAACCATCGCCGGCTACCGCGACGAAGTTGCTGCCGCCCTGCGCAACGGCGTCCGCGCCCGCGTGCCCGGGCTCAGCTCGGACGAGGTCGAGCGCCGCGCCCAGACCTGCACGGCCATGATCATCGCCGCCTTCAGCATCGCCAAAGCCGACCCGGCCGGCGCGGCGGCCTACCTCGACCTCGCCCGCGACGCCGTCACCCGCTAAGGGGCTTCGCCAAGCTCAACCATGACGCGAAGCCCTAAGCCCGCGCCGCGAAGCGCTCCAGCGATTCGCGCACCGCACCGTGCAGGACGAACTCCAGCCGCTCGATCAGGACGTACGGGTTCTCCCGCATGTCGGTGGCCAGCCAGTGCAGCAGGTGGCCCAGCACGGCCAAGGTGTAGTGATCGATGACGAACTCACGATCAGCCGGACGCAGCGTCAGGTCACCGTCCAACTCCCCCACGATCACCTGCATCATGTTGCGCAGCCAGTGGTGGAAGAACCGCTCCAACTCGTCATGCCGCAGGGAGCGGATCACCGCATAGGCCTGATCGTGGTTCTGCTTCATGTAGTTGAGCAGTTCGCTGAAGCCGTCGGCCCACTGGTCGTAGCTGGCGTGGGCCATGATGTGGTTGGCCACCTCGGTGGTGAAGACCCAGCGGGCCAGGTCGTAGACGTCGCCGAAATGGCTGTAGAAGGTCTGCCGATTCACCCCGGCCGCCGCAGCCAGTCCCGACACCGTCACCTTCGCCAACGGTGTGGTGACCAACGCCGCCTTCAGGGCGGCAGCCAAGGCAACCTTCGACCGCGGCTCATCGGTGCCGACGGCGCTCAGCAGTCCCCCGCGCTCAGGGGTAGACACATCGCCCACATTGTCTATTCTCGGGCCTCCACCGCCGGTGAAAGCATCGAATCAGCAAGCAATAAGGCCCGTGTGTCGCGGCGATCACCGCAGATCGTCGGACGGGCCGATGGAGGTGACCTCGATGTTCCTGTTCGCGCCGATCCCCTGGTATTCCTGGGTGGCCTGGTTTGTGGTGTTGGCGGCGTTGATCGCCCTCAATGAGATCACCCGGCGCTGGAAGTGGGCCGGGCTGGGTTTCTTCGTCCTGCTGCCGCTGTTGCTGACCTTGTTCGTCTGGCCGATCACCGCCGGACCCGGCTCGTCCACGGGCACCTGGTTCCACTGGGTGAAGGTCTACTCCGCCTTGGCCGGGACGCTCGGCTTCATGGCGATCCGCTACTGGCCGAAGCTGTCGACCAACAAGTGGGCGTTGCTGTTCCCGCCGGCGATCCTGGCGATCAACATCGCCGAGGCCTGCATCCGCGACTTACAGGTGGGTGCGATGAACGCCAACGGCGTGGTGGACGGCGTCTTCATGGTGTCGGGACCGTGGAACTACATGAACGGTGTGGCCGGCCTGATCAACCTGATCACCATCTGCGGCTGGACGGGCATCATCATCTCCCGCGACTCCAGCAAGGACATGATCTGGCCCGACATGCTGTGGTTCTGGGTGATCGCCTACGACCTGTGGAACTTCGCCTACGTCTACAACTGCGTCGGCGATCACTCCTTCTATGCCGGTGCCGCCCTGCTGATCAGCTGCACGATCCCGGCCTTCTTCATCAAGAAGGGCGCCTGGCTGCAGCACCGCGCCGCCACCTTGGCGCTGTGGATGATGTTCACCATGGCCGTGCCCGGCTTCGTCACCGCGTCGATGTTCTCGGTGCCGGCCTCGCACAACCCGGCCGCACTGTTCACCGTGTCGGCGATCTCGCTGGCGTCCAATGTGGCCGTGCTGATCTACCAGGGCTACACGATCATCGCCAAGCGCAAGAACCCGCTCACCGATGAGCTCTACACCGACCACCGCGGTTACCAAGAGGTCTTGGCCGCCAACCTGACCCCGTCGGTGGTGCCGGCCGACCTGGCCACCGCCCAGCACAGCTGAGCGGAGCCAGGTCGTCCAGGACGCAGCGCGGTGGATCGGCTAACGCAGCCGATCCACCGCGTCGCGTACCTGCTGAATCTCGAAGCCGGGGACGGTGTCGCGCAGGGTGCGCAGCGCGGTGTCGACATCGGTGGACGCCGGCAGGCCGGACTCGGCGACCAGGACGGCCAGGTCCAAGCCGTTCGCCTCGGCCACCTGACGCAAGGTCTGCTGGCCGGTAACGCCGCTCGGCGGGGTGCCGGTGGGCGTGCTGGACGGCACCGGCGCCGGCGGGGCACTCGCAACGGTGGTGGAGCTCGGTGCCGGGCTCGGCGTCGAACCGAGCACCTCCCACAGCCGTGTCTTCAGGTCGTCGAGGCTGAAGCCGGGCACCAGCGCCTCGACGTCCTTGAACGCGGTCGCCGGGGTCACCGCACCAGGCTCGCCACCGATCTCGGTCAGGATCATGCTCGCCGGCACGCTCAGACCGTCGGCCCCCTGCTGGACGGTCATCCAGCCTTTGAGATCGTCGGGAGTCATGGCCCCGGCGACGACCGGCTCGCGCCCGCTCACCTGCCAACCACCCACCGCTTGGGCGATCCCGATGGTGCCCAGCAGCACCGCCACCCACACCACCGGAAGAATCCAGCGTCGCTTCATCAACGTTCCTTTCCGCTCATAGCCATGTCGTTGCGCTCGGCCTTCGCCGAGGAGCTGACCAATCGATTCACCGGCATCGGCGGCGCGAGGGTCAGTGCACCCTTCACCGGGCAGGTGGTCAGGCAATCCAGGCAGCCGATGCAGTCGGCGTTGACCGTCGGATCGGCCTTCGACACCGTGATCCCCACCGGGCAGGGACGGTCGCACAGCTGGCAGTCGGTGCAGGTGGTGGCGTCGCGGCGGATCTTGAACAGGCTGAACCGGCCCAGCACGGTGAACACCGCGCCCAGCGGGCACAGGTAGCGGCACCACAGCCGCTCGACGAACATCGAGGCGAGCAGCACCACCGCGGTGATCACCACCCCGACGATCAGGGCGTCACTCCATTGGAAGAGCCAGTGCAGGCTGAAGATCGTGAAGTAGGGGTCGTAGTCGGCGAACCACAGCCGTCCGGTGACGTAGCTGGCCCCCATCACCACGGCCAGCACCACAAACCGTCCGTAGCGCAGCAGGTGGTCGGTGCGCGCGCTCGGTCGCCACTGCGGCAGCTTCAGCTTGCGCGCCAGCGCCCACAGTCCGTCCTGGACGGTACCCAGCGGGCAGATCCAGCCGCAGAAGGCGTTGCCCACCAGCAGGACGGCGACCAGGACGGCCAGGCCCAGGATCAGGTTGGACGGGTGCACCTTGGCGATCAGCGTGCCGGTGGTCACCCAGGTGATCAAGGTCTCCACCGCCCCGAAGGGGCACAGCGCGTCCACCGAGGCGGCACCCGTGGTGCTCTCCAACTGGTGGCGGGCCGCGGCGTAGACGATGAAGCCGGCGAAGCCGAGTTGGGTGATCCGGCGGGCCAGCGTGGTGCGCTTCATCTGGCGCAGGCGTTGGATCGCCTTGGTGGGGCGACGTTGCCCCTTCATGGCTGCGATGGACATCTGAACCTCTCACGGGAGAACCGACATCGCTATCGAATCCCGCCCGTGTGAAGCTGCCGTGAAGCCGCAATGAAGAGCCGAGGCGTCCCCAGACGCGAGTGAGCCCGGACCTGAAGCCAGGTCCGGGCTCACTCGTGATGACCGCTCAGGGTTCAGGTGTGGGGTTGGGACCGACCTTGTTGGAACCTCCCGTGACCCGGACGGTCTTGGGCGCGCCCTGGTCCCAGTACACGAAGTTGTTGTCGCCGGAGATCACCACGGAACCTGCGCTACGCACCAGCACCACGTTGCACGCCGCCTGGCTGAGGATCACCAAGCTGTCGACCCGTTCGGCCAACACATGAACACTGCTGGCCGCGATCGTAATCTTGCCGCACGCCTCGGTGACCCGAACGGTGCTGTTGTCTTGGTCGAGCACCAACGACCCGGCCGAACACCCCGTGGTGATGTCGATGGCGGGGGCGTAGACCGAGCGGCGCGACTCCCCTTCCTCGATGTCGCCACTGTCGTCGGCGGCCTGGGCGGATTCGTCGGTGCTCTGATCCTCGGGCGAGGAACTCGGCTCGGGCACCGACGTGGGCGCGGACGGCGCGCTCGCAGGGGCCTTCGGCCCCTCCACGCTCACCGCACAACCGGTCAGGAAGGTCAGGCCGATCACCAGGCCAACGGCAGTCATGGTCTTCATCACGAACGAAACAATAGGTCCACCCGCATTCCCAAAATGTCGCTGATCGGTCGCAATCTGGCGACACCTCCACATCCGCTTATCAACCCCGATTTGACGAGGGGTAATCGGCCGGAACACCAGCACTACTGAGCGGGGCCGGGCCGTCCAGGCAGCAAGGCCGAGCCTGCGCTGCGAGAAAGCCCGCGGCCCAGACCTGGAGTCAGGTCTGGGCCGCGGCGTGGGGTCGGTTTCGAAGCTAGCCTGCGACCGGCCCGGCATGGCTTTGCGACCCGCGGGTCTGCACCTTCGCCGGGGTGCCGCTCTCCCAGTGGACGTCGGCCTGAGATGCGTCAATCACCACGGAATCGGCCGATCGCACGGTCACCTCACTTTGAGCGCCAGTGACAAGGATGACCACGGAGTTGGCGTGTTCGGCGTACACGGTGACCTGGGGAGCCGCAATGGTGATCTTCTTGCAGTCCTGGTTCACCAGGACGTTCTGTTGGCTGATGTCCAGCACCACTTCGCCGGCCGGGCATCCCATGACCATGTCGAAGGACCGATCGCGCCGCGGGTCATTCTCGGCCAGCGCCGTGCTGGTGTCCGTCGGCGCCGAGGACGACGCGGCCGGCGCGGCCGGCGCGGTCTCGCTCGGCACCGCGGGCTGCGCGCTCGCGGGCGCGGCCGGGGCCGTCGGCCCCTCCACGCTCACCCCACAGCCGGTCAGGAAAGTCAGGCCGATCACCAGGCCAACGGCAGCAGCAGATTTCATCACGACCCGAATACTAGGGCCGGCACTGCGCCAAGAAAGTCGCGGAACGGTCGCAATCCGGAGACATCTCCCACGGCCTCATTTCGGCACGCAAAAGCCCGTGGGTCGAGACCTGCTTCCAGGTCCCGACCCACGGGCGTACAGCGATCGGTGCAGAGGCGATCAGGCCTGGTCGGCCTTGCCCTTGCCCTGCAGTTCCTCGAGGCCGGTGGGGCCGCTGCCGTCGACCGGCAGCATCAGCCACATCACGATGTAAGCGATCACCGGCAGACCGATGAACAGGCTCACCACCACGAACAGGATGCGCACCAGCAGCGCGTTCCAACCCAGCGAGCGAGCGAGACCGCCGCACACACCGGTGAGTACCTTGTCGCTGCCCGAACGGCTCAGCTGTTCCTTCATATCAATGTCCCTTCCCGAAGACTTGTGGTTCCCCTAAACAGAAACCTAGCGAGCCGATTTTGCAGTGATGTCGCCGCGATGTCGCAGTCTTGATACACCGGCAAATCGAACCCGCTGAGGTTGTGCCGCGCCTAGGGTGTCAGAACCGCAGCCGGACGACAAGCTGGCAAATCGATGCGAACGGCCGTGCCCTCGCCCTCGCGGGACCGCAGCGCCACCCGTCCCCCGTGCCGCTCGGCGACGATCTTGACCAGCGGCAACCCCAGACCGGAGCCGGCAATGCCGCGGGCATTGGACGCCCGGGCCAGTTCGTCCCACACCTGCGGCAGATCGGCCTCGGGAATCCCCACTCCGGTGTCGGCGACTTCCAGCCATACCCAACCGTCGCCCTCCCCGGCACGCACTTCGACCGAGTCGCCGTCGTGGGTGAACTTGGCCGCGTTGGCCAACAGATTGAACACCGCCAGGTAGAGCAGGTCGGCATCGCCCATCACGGGCGGGATCCGCCAGGGAACCGTCGGGAAGTGCACCGCGAAATGGCGGGTGTTTCCCAACTGCTGCAGGTAGGCCTGCACGGCCTGTACGGCCTCCCCCACCGTCTGGCCCAGGTCGACCGGCTCGGTCTCCAGCGGACGCGACTGCAGATCCGACAGCTTGCGCAGGTCGCCTACCAAGCTGCCCAGCCGGGTGGTCTGAGTGTCAGCCACCTGAAGGTGCTGAGACGCGCTGACGCCGTGGGCTGCGAGCGCCGCCCGGATGGCCGTCAGCGGGTTCTTCATCTCATGATCCAGGCGGGCCAGGAACGCGGTGTGCTCAGCCTTGGCCTGCGCCGCTCCCGAGGCCAGGAGTTCCTGACGCCGCTTCTCGATCTGCGTCGCGGTCAGGAAGCTGACGCCCAGCACCACGCTGATGCCGAGACCGGCCATCAGCGCCAATGCCCCCGGCGCCGACGTGAACCGCACGACGACGCCGGGATAGGCGAGGAACAGGCCCAGCGCAACAATCACGCTCACCACGAACGGCAGGACGGCGATGATCGCTCGCACCGCACCGCGCCTCACCCGCGGGCCACCTTAGCCACGAAGCGGTAGCCCAACGACTGCACGGTCTCGATGAACTTCGGCTGCCCGGCATCGTCACCCAGCACCCGCCGCAGCTCGGCAACGCGATGGTCCACCGCCCGGGTGCTGGCCGGGAAGTCGAATCCCCACAACGTCGACAGCAGCCGATCACGGCTGTGGACCTCACCGGGTCGCCCCATCAGGTATTCCAGCAGCAGCAGGGCGCGCGGGGTCATGGTCACCTCACGGCCGGCCAGCCAGACCCGACGGGAGCGTCGGTCGTAGAGCAAGTCTGCGGCCACCAGCCGATCGGCCGCGCTCAGCGGCGGTGTGCCCGGCGTAGATCGCCGCAGCACCGCGCGAATCCGCGCGACCAGCTCATCGGGATCGAACGGCTTGCTGAGATAGTCGTCGGCGCCTTCGTCCAGTGCGGCCGACCGCTCGCCGGTGGCATCCACCTTGGTCAGCAGGATCAGCGGAGTCCAGTCGCCCTGCTGTCGCAGTTCCCGGACGAACTCGCGTCCGTCCAGGCGGGGCATCATCACGTCGGACACGATGATGTCCGGCCGCCAGGACGCCGTCGCCGCCAGCCCCGAAACCCCATCGCCCGCCGTGCGCACTTCGAGGCCGGAACGCTCCAGGAACGGAGTCAGCGAATCGGTGATGGCCACCTCATCGTCGACCAGCAGCACTTTGACGGGTTGGCTCACTCTCACTCCTTCATCGGGTTCGGATTGGCGGTGGAATCGCCGTCCATGGTCACGCCGGGGTTGCCCTCGTCCCAATAGACCTCGGCGTAGTCGCCCTTGATGTCGATGGTGTCGGCGCTCTTGAGCAGCACCACACCGTCGTCGGCGTCCGGTTCGATCACCAGCGTTCCGACTCGTTGCGCGATCACGTTGGTGTAGCTGCCCCGCAGGACGATTCGCTGGCAATCACCGGAGACCAGCACGTTCTGGTCATCACCGGCGATCACGATTTCTCCGGTCGGGCAGCCTGTGGTCACCGTGATCCTCGAGGCCCAGTAGGAGCGTCGCGGATATTGCGCCGGATCGTCCGGTAGCGGCTCCGAGGCTACGTCCGACTCCGGATCCGAGTCCGGCGTCACCACCGTGCTGCGAAAAGGCTGCGGTGTGTCCACCACGTCGACCGCACAGCCGCTGAGTGCCGCCGCCCCCACGATGAGGGCGACGGCACCGGCCGTCCGCTGAACCCGCCTACGCATCCGAGCCGGTCAGCTCACACCGGTAAGGACGCCGAGGGCGCCGAGGGCGCTGATCAACACGACCACGAGCACCGCCGCGATCTGCACATAGCCGAGGACCAGCCCGATGATGGCGAAGGCGGAGCCGCGCTCACCCGTGCGCTTGATCGCACGAAGGGCCAGGTGACCGAAGATCACCGGCAGGCCCACGAAGCCGATGATGCCGGTGACCAGCGCCACGACCGACAAGGAGTTGGTACGAACCACCATGGGAGTCCCGGTCTGAACCGGGCCGTAGCCGACCGTGGGGTAGGCGGCGTAAGGCGAGCCCGCCGGCGGGGGCGGATAGGCGCCCGGGTCCGGGGTGCTCGGTGCGGGCACGCTCGGTGCGGGCACGCTCGGTGCGCTGGGGTAAGGGCTCTGACTCATTTCTGTTCCTTAGCTGGGTTGGGCTGGATGACGCATTTGAAACCGGTGACGTGCAATGCCGGCTCGCCGGAGTCCCAATAGATGTGATTGAAGGCGCCGGCCACGTCGGCTTTGCCGATGGAGGCTGCGATGAAGTGGCCATGGCTGGCGGTGACCTCGATCTTCAAGGTGCCGATGTGCTGGGCCAGCAAGGTCGTGAAGGCCCCGGTGACGACCACCTCTTTGCAGTCCTCGGTGATCTTGGTGACCCGCATCGACTGGTCGATCACCACTCGTCCGGTCGGGCACGCCGTGGTCAGCTCGATGCGGTCGTCGTAGTACGAACGCCGGGCCAGATCGCGCTCGGTGGGCTCGCCGTCCTGCGTGGGCGAGGGCGACGGAGTGGCGGACGGATCGACATCGACCACGGAGGCGGCCGAGGCGGACGCCTGCGTCCCCACTGGCCCGTCCGGCGAAGCCGAGGGCGACGACGGCGCGGGGCCGACGACCTCCAGACCGCAGCCCGACAAGGTCAGGACGCTGGCCAGCGTGAGGGCCAGTGGGGCGAACAGACGGCGAATCATCGGCAGCACCATCGCGCTTTTCGCGCCGGCAACTGCCGCCTCTCCCTGGGTGATTCGCATCATGTGTCCAAACTAACGAGCCGTTTTCGCAAGGCTGTCGCCACGTTGTCGCAATCTGGCGACAACCGCTGATCGCCGCTGAATGGTAGCCAGCCCAGCGGTGATGGAGGTAGTTCCACCCATCCGATCTGAGCACCCCGCGGGAACACCAGCGCCGCGCCCCTGGTTCTGCCGTGGTGGAAGGAGTCACATGAAGACCATCACTGTCATCGGCGGCACCGGCTATGTCGGGGCTGCCATCGTTGCCGAGGCGTTGTCGCGGGGCCTCACCGTGCGCACCCTGAGCCGCTCACTGCCGTCGGCACTCGGGGTTCACGCCACGGTCGGCTCGGTGCTCGATCGCGCGGCGGTGGCCGAAGCCATGCTGGGGGCCGATGTGGTCATCGGAGCCCTGTCCCCGCGCGGCGAGCTCGAAGGCCACATTCAGCAGGCCTACGAGGGTGTGCTGGCCGAAGCAGCGTCCGCGCAGATCCCGGCGATCATCGTCGGGGGCTTCGGCTCACTGCGTCCGGCCCCGGGAGCGCCGCGGATCGTCGACGGCCCGGACTTCCCCGCCGAGTACCGCGGCGAGTCCGCCGAGATGGCCGCCCTGCTGCCGATCCTGGACGCCGGCGAGGTGGACTGGCTGTTCGTCAGCCCGGCCATGGAGTTCGGCGCCTTCAACCCCGGCGAACGCACCGGCCGCTATGCGTTGGGCAATGATGTGGCCCGCTTCGACGAGCAGGGACGTTCCACCATCTCGGGCGCCGATTTCGCCATCGGCATCATCGATCTGGTGATCGCCGGCGGCCATCACCGCGAGCATCTGTCGCTGACCTCGGCCTGACGGACGCGGCGTCAGTTCTCGGCCAGCGAGGCCCGCGCCGCGGCGGCGTCCTCGACCTCTTCGCGGGAGAGTCCGAGCAGGAAAAGCACCGCGTCGAGGTAGGGCAGGTTGAGGGCGGTGTCGGCGGAGGCACGGACGGTCGGCTTGGCGTTGAATGCGATCCCCAAGCCGGCCGCGGCCAGCATGTCCAGATCGTTGGCGCCGTCGCCGATGGCGATGGTGCGCGACAGCGGGAGCCGCTCGGCCTGCGCCCATTCGCGCAGCTTGGTCGCCTTCATCGCCCGGTCGACCACCGCGCCGGCCACCCGTCCGGTGAGGTGACCATCGATGACCTCCAGGCTGTTGGCGTGCGCGTAGGTGATGCCGAGTTCGGCGGCCAGCGGGCCGACGACTTCGATGAAGCCGCCGGAGACCACCCCGATCGACAGCCCCAGATCGCGCAGCGTCGCCACCAGGGTGCGCGCTCCCGGCGTCAGTCGGACGGCCGCACGCACCTCGTCCAGCACGCTCACCGGCAGCCCCGCCAGCAGTTGGACGCGCTCGGCCAGGCTTTCGGCGAAGTCGAGTTCGCCGCGCATGGCGCGCTCGGTGACGTCGGCGACCTGCTCGGCGCAGCCGGCGTGGGCGGCGAGGAGTTCGATCACTTCGTCCTGGATCAGGGTGGAGTCGACGTCCATCACCACCAGGCGTCGGCCCTGGCGGGCCAGGCCCGCGGGCGAGACCGACACGTCGAAGCCGGCATTCGCCGCCGCCTGGGCCAAGGCCGGACGCAGCAGCGCCGCATCAGCCCCGGACACCCAGAACTCCAGGCTGGTCAGGGGCGTGCGCGACAGGCGTCGGCTGCGGTCGATGTTGCCGCCGTGTTCGGCGATCACTGCGGTGGTCACCGCCACATGGGTGGTCAGCAACGGCCGTCCCAGAATGGTCACGATCACGCGGTTGTGCCGGGGTGGGTTGTCGCCGATGCCCTCGGCCATGGCCACGCTCAGGCCAAGCCGGGCGCAGGCACCGGCCAGCCGGTCTTCGAGTTCTTCCACACCGCCTTCGGAGACTCCGAGCAGCACGCCGATGCTGAGCTGGCCGCGCACCACCGTCTGCTCGAGGTCGAGGATCTCCGCATCGAGCGAGGCGATGGACGCCATCAGGCGGGTCAACAGGCCGGGCGCGTCATTGCCGGTGATCGTGGCCGCCAGCGAGCGCGCAGACTCAGACATGGCCCGATTGTGTCACGGCTGCCGGGCCGTAGCCGTCGTCGCCCGAATCAGGAGGTGGGCGTCGGGCTCGGCACCGGGGCAGGGGTGCTCGGCGACGGGCTGGAGGTCGGCGGCGTGGTGACCGCCGGCGCCTTCAGCGAGTAGATGTAGACCGGCGTCCCGATGGGCGTGTTCTTGAAGATCCACTTGGCTTCGCTGAGTTGGCCGATGTTGACGCAGCCGTGGCTGGACTGGCGGTAGCCGACCGCGTGGAACCCGGGCGAGTAATGCACGTACATGTCGGGGTAGAACATCGTCGAGTACGGCATGGCGCCGTAGCCGTAGTTCTCCGAGTACGGATCGACCTGCTTGTTGTAGACCTTCCAGGTGCCGTTGGCAGTGGGGAACACCCGCCATTCACCCTTCTTGGCGTCCTTCTTCTTCAGGTAGGCCCAGCCACCGAGGCGCACCTTGAAGGTCTTGACCACCGTGCCGTTCTTGATCCAGAACAGCTTGCGGTGCGCCTGGTCGACGCACAGGATGATGCCCTTGGTGGTGGTGCACTTGCTGGGCAGGGTTTCGGGGACCGCCGGCGCCTTGGTGGCCAGCGCCACCCAGGTGGCCTTGTTGGTGAAGGCGGTGCCCTTGATGCCGCGCGAGCGCTGGTAGTTCAGGATCGCGTTGGCACCGGTGACGTTGATCACACTGGTCTTGCCCCAGGGGTAGAACCCGGCGGCTTTGAGCTTCTTGATCACCAGCGCGGCGCATTTACCCCCGGAGCCGGGGCCGACCACTTTGGTCAGGCAGCCCTTGAATTCCTTCTTGGTTTCGGCGCTCAGGG
>CAZLJN010000041.1:0-12383 GCA_964559815.1 uncultured Propionibacteriaceae bacterium | reverse complement strand
TCTTTGCGCTGGCGTCGTCGCCCACCACCATCCTGGTGGCGGGCGACGACGCCAGCGCAAAGAAGGCGCTTCTCGATGCCGTCCAGGCCGGCGGCGTGAACGCGATCGATGCCGGCTCACTCGCCCGCGCCCACGAGCTGGAGGCCCTGGGCTTCCTTCAGTTGACCCTGGCGATCGGTGAGAAGGTCGGCTGGACCGGCGGCTTCACCGTCGCCTGATCGCGAACTCACAACAAGACAGCGGGGTCCCGCCGGCACTCAGCCGGCGGGACCCCGTTTCGTCAACCTGGGGCGACTACTTGACTTCGGTCGCCGCCTCGATGCCGCCGGCGAGAGCTTCACCGGTGGCGGACTTGGCATGACGGAAGCCCAGCAGGGCCAGCACCAGCAGCACCACTGCACCCACGAAGGCGGCCGCCGCGGCGATGCCCGCGATCACACCCATGGTCCCGAACGCATAGGCGGTCAGCAGCATGCTGCGCAGGGTGGCGCCCATGAACATGGTCTGGCGCAGGTCGCCGAGTTCCTTGACCTTGGCCGGATCCGCATTGGGGTCCTTGGACATCTTGATGTACTCGCCGCTGACGTCTTCGTAGGTCTTGCCACCACCCATGGCATTCAGGTGCGCCTGGATGTAGTGGTCGGCGAAGGCTTCGGCCTGAGCACCGGTGGTCATTTCCTGACCGGCATAGGGGGCAAGGGCGGCCTGGTCGGCCGGGGGCAGATTGCCGTACGCCTGAGCGGTCGGCATCGTGATCTTCTGGGCGGAAAGCTGACTGGCCACCTGTCCACCGACGAACGAGCTGGCCACCGTAAGCAGCGCACCGGCTACGAGCAGGACGACGGCCAACGCCAGTCCGACCCAGGCGGCAAGCCGGTCGAGAGCACTGCGCTTCATGGGAATACCTCTTTCTGTTGAATCTTCAATGATCCACTGATCTCACCATACGCCTTTGTCCGCACATTGCGTAGTCGAGTGAGTAGGCGGTACGCCGCGTCACGCTCAACCCCTAGCCCGACTAAGTAAAAATAGGTAAGCCTACCCTTACGCACACCCCTTGACCGGGCGTCCCGGGTGCCCGGAAATTCAGCATTTGGCGAAGTGAGGGCCCGCTTCACTGCCTCACAGGTGGGCGGCACGGGGTTTCGACAAGCTCGACCAGCGACGCGCTCACCCCGCCCCGCCGCTGGTTGCGCAGCCAGCGTTGCGAGCGGGTCGAAACCAGGGCGTCCGCCCGGATGGGCGACCTACAGCACGCCCTTGACCAGGACGAAGCAGGAGTAGCCGCGGGCCTCACCGGTCTGAACGATGGCGTAGCACTGCCGGGTCAACGCATAGAAGTCGTGGCGCTCCACCGGCGCCACCTCGACCTCGCGACCTTCCGCTGCGGCCAGTTCTGCGGCGAACTCGGCATGCGACTCGCGCACCGACGCATCGCCGACCGGCGCGATCCGGAAGGCGGCGGGGGTATCGAAGTCGTCGACCGGGAACACCGCCAGGATCGCCCGCGCCGCCGCAGCGGTGTCGGCGCCGACCAGGTGATGGACGCGGGGCGCCGAGCTGTGCGAGGGATAGTTGCGATCGACGATGGCCAGCCGGTCGCCATGACCCATCTCGGCCAAGGTGTGCAGCAGTTCCGGGGTCAACAGCGGCGGGACGCCCTTCAGCACACCCACTCCTCGTCGAGCAGCGCGGCCAGGAAGCCGCCGACGAAGGTGTCGCCCAGGCCGATGGTGGTGGGGGTGTCGGTCTCGATCAGATGGGTAGGCGCGCAGCACACTGCTTCACCCAGTTCTGCCGACAGCGCTGCGGCGAACCGCTGCCCGTCCGGGCGCGCCGGCAGCGCCTGCACCGCGGCCAGGTCTTCGGTGGTGAAGTCGTCGCCGTGGCGGTAGCGCACCCCGGCCAGGTTGTTCGCTGCCGCCAGGGCGTCGCAGTAGCGGCGCGGGTGCTTGCCGAAGGCCAGCGCCCAGTACTTGGTGTGCACCACCACGGTCGGTGCGATCGAGAAGCCATGGAAGAAGTCGGCCAACGCCTGCTTCACCTGGGCGACGTCGAGCAGGTCGATGCGGCGTCCCAAGTAGGTCTGCAACTCGTCCTCGTTGAGGCTGTGGACGTCGATGCGTCCGCTGAACTCGCGGCTGACGATGCCGCGCAGCGCCTCGTCGTGGAAGCCGGCGTCCTCGTAGAAGACCACCGCCTCGTCCGGCAGCTTGCGCATCGCCGCTTGCAGGAAGGCCAAACGCTGCCGCAGCAGGACGGGGTCGGTCATCACGTTGAACCCGGCCGGCAGGAACGCCCGGGCGCCGGCAAGAGCGTCGGGCAGTTCCTGACTCAGCACCAGTTCGCGGTTGGGCGGGTCGTTGACGTAGATGATCCGATTGGGGTGGAACGAGGCGACCTCGCCGTCGATGACCGCAACCCGGGCCCCGGCGGGATATTGGACGATCACGTGCGGGTCGAGGGAATCGGCCTCGGCACTGCACAGGTAGTCGATGCCGGCTGGCAGCAGCCGACGCACGTTGTCGTCGATGCTGACCAGATGGACCAGGCTGGGCACCCCCAGCTTGGCGATCGCCAGCGCGGCCCGCACACAGGTGCCGCCCAGGCTGACCTTGTAGGTGAAGCGCTCGGCGAAATCGATGGCGACTTGCGAGGACACGACGAAGCGTTCCCCGCCTTGGTCGGCCTGCAGGAAACCAAGCAACGAGCAGACCAGTGACCGCTCGTCCTGGATCGGAACGGCCGGGTCAAGATCGGCGAGCCCGATGTGGTGCTCGCGCGCGAGGTCGGTCAGGACGTCGGCGTCCCACGCGATCTCGAAGTCGACACAGCCGCCCAAACCCAGGACGAGTGGATGGTTCATCTGCTCAGCTTCGCTCAGCGGTAGAGGTGGGCCTTGCCGTCCGCGCCGAAGAGCTTGATCTTGTGCGCGGCGACCTCATTCATGGCGGCCACGCACTCCGGCTGAATCATCAGCGGTTCGCGCAGCTTGGGATCATCACCGAGCACCTCACGCATCTTCGAGTGGTAGGCCACCTTGATGTCGGAGGAGATGTTGATCTTGTTGATGCCGGTGCGAGCGGCGATGCCGATCTCGTCATCGGGGTTGTTCGACCCGCCGTGCAGCACCAGCGGCACCGACACGACCGACTTGATCTCCTTGAGCAGTTCCAGCTTCAGTTCCGGCTTCATGCCCGCCGGGTAGAGGCCGTGGAAGGTGCCGATGGCGATCGCCAGGCTGTCGACGCCGGTCTGGGCGACGAACTCGACGGCGTCTTCGGGCTTGGTGTGAATGACCACGCTCGCACCGGATTCACCGTAGGAGTCATTGGCTCCGATGGTGCCCAGCTCGGCCTCCACCGAGACACCCACCGCATGAGCGGCTTCGACGACCTTCTTGGTGATCGCCACATTCTCGGCGAACGGCTTGACCGACGCGTCGATCATCACCGAAGTGAAGCCGTTCTGGATCGAGGTGATCACCTGCTCGAAGGTGCCACCGTGGTCGAGGTGGATCGCCATCGGCACCGACGAACGGTGCGCGCGGGCGATGATCGCCGGGAGCAGGTCGGGCCCGATGTGGTCGTACTCGTCGGGGTGAATGGCGACGATCCACGGCGCCTGCAACTCATCGCAGAGATCAGCGATCCCCGCGAACATCGCATAGTCGCTGATGTTGAACGCCGGTACGGCGAAGCCCGCTTCGTTGGCGACCTTCAGTACGCCGTCACCGCTGATAAGCATTTCATTTCTCCTTGTGAATCATTTGTTGTTGGGTCTTGGGGGGTCAGTTCTTGACGGCACCGGCGGTCATCCCGCCGATGAAGTAGCGCTGGAAGAACAGGAAGAGCAGCAGGATCGGGATGCAGCCCAGGATCGACATCGACATCATCTGGTTCCACTCATACGAGTGCTGCCCCATCAGCAGCTGGATGCCGATCGGCACCGTCCGCATGTCCGGGGTCTTGGTCAAGGTCAGCGCGAACAGGAACTCGTTCCAGGCGATCATGAAGGTGTAGATGCCGACCGAGACCAGGCCCGGCACCGAGATCGGCACCAGCACCCGCCACAGCGCCGTCCAGGAGCTGCCGCCGTCGACCTTCACCGCTTCGTCCAACTCCCGAGGAAGGGTGTTGAAGTAGCCGGTCATCATGATGATCGCGTAGGGCAGGGTGAACACCATGTAGGTGAGGATCAGGCCCGGGTAGCTGTTGTACAGCCCGAGGAACATGATCAAGCCGAAGTACGGGATCAGCAGCGTGATCGGCGGCACCGCCTGGACGCTGACGATGACCATGTTGAGCACCCGCTTGAACGGGAACTCGTACCGGCTCAGGGCGTACGCGGCCAGCACGGCGACCAGCAGGGTGAGCACGGTCACCGACAGCGACACGAAGTAGCTGTTGAGGAAGAAGCGCACCTTGACCGGATCGGTGAAGATCGCGGTGTAGGCCTCCAGGGTCGGATTGGACGGGATCAGCTGCGGCGGGTTGGCGAAGATGTCGGTGTTCTGTTTGAACGAACTCGACAGCATCCACAGCACCGGCAGCGCGGCGTACAGGGCACCGATGACCAGCCCGATCAGGATGGCGATCTGGGCGAACAGGCGACGTTGAGCTCGGGTCATGTCAGTCCCTCGCCTTCTGCGCTCGCACGTAGAAGAAGGCCAGGATCATCGAGATCACCAGGACGATCACCGCCGCGGCCGAGGCCGTCCCGAACTGGTACTTACTGAAGGCCAGCTTGTAGGTGTACGTGCTCAGCATCTCGGTGGTGCCTAGCGGGCCGCCGCCGGTGGTCATCCAGATCAGCGCGAACTGCTGGGTGGTCCAGATGAAGTCCAGGAGTGCCATCGAGATGATGATCGGCTTCAACTGGGGCAACGTGATGCTGACGAACCGCTGCCAGGCACTGGCGCCGTCCACTTGGGCGGCTTCGTAGTAGTCGGCGGGGATGCCCTGCAGACCGGCCAGCAGGCTGGTCATGTAGAAGGGGTAGCCCGACCAGATGTTGATGAAGGTGACCGCAAACAGCGCGGTCTCCGGTTGGGACAGCCATTCCACCTGGGTGCCGGTGAGGTGGCCGGCCATCAGCAGGTAGTTGACCACCCCGTTGGGTTCGAGCAGCAGTCGCCACAGCACCGCGATGATCGCCACGGTGAACAACCACGGCAGCACGTAGATGGTGCGGAAGATCGCCTTGGTGCGGTTGCCGAGCAGCCCGGTGTTCAGCATCATCGCGAAGGCCAACCCGATGACCAGGTGGGCGATCACGCTGACGCCGGTGAAGAACAGGGTGTTGGTGACGGCGGTCCAGAACGACTCGCTGGTCAGGATGTCGGTGTAGTGCTTGAAGGCGACGAACTGGGGGTTCTTCTTCATGATCACGTTGTCCATCAGCGAGTAGCTGATGACCATCACGATCGGGATCACCATCAAGACCACCAGAAGAACCATGGTGGGGGTGAGATAGCCGTACGGGACGAGTGTGGTCTTGGTCTTGCCTGAGCTGGGACGCCGGGTCGGCGAGCCGAGCTTTTGAGCTCCGGCTACCGGCAGCGATGCGCTGGTCACCTTTGACCACCTCCTTTCGTTTGTGGAGTGGGGGCCGCTGAAGGGCGGCGCGGCCCCCACTCCGAATGCCTACCGGAAGTCAGCCCTTGAAGGACGCTTCCCAGGCACTCTGGCTGGCCGTCAACGCTTCATCAGCGCTCTGCTTGCCAGCGAGGTACTTCTGGAACTGCTCATCGAAGGACCGCATCAGATCTTCAGCCACCGGCAGACCGGTGAACTCGTTGGTGGCGGTGCCGGCCTGGTAGATCTCGAAGGCCTGCTTGAAGATCGGGTCGGCGTTCACGAAGTCCGGGACGGACTGGGTGTTGCCCGGGAAGGCATGTGCGGAGTTGCACAGGGTCGCGTTGACGTCCTTGCCCATCAGGAAGGACACCAGCTTGAAGGCCTCGGCCGGGTGCTTGCTGTTGCCGGCCACACCGATGCCCCAGGAGGCGTACGGCATGCCGCGCTTGCCCGAGTATCCGTCAGCGGCCGGAATGGCGGCCACGGCGAACTTCAGGTTCTTGTTCTGCTCGCGGATCAGGTTCACGTGAGCCAGCGAGTCGATCATCATGCCGACCCGGCCGTTGGTGAACTCGTTGACCTTGTCCTGCTCCTTCATGGTGAAGGTGCCCTTGGCGATGGAGCCGGCGTCGTACATGCCCTTGATGAAGGTCATGACGTCCTTGACTTCGGTGTTGCCGGCCAGGTTGGGCTGGCCGTCCTTGAGCATCGAGCCACCCGAGGCCCACACCCAGCTCATCACGTCGTTCTGGATGCCGTTCGGGGTGGCGGTGTCGAGCGGGAGCACCCAGCCGGACGCTTTGCCGGTCTTGGTGATCGCGGCGGCCGCTGCGGCGAACTCGGTGCGATTACTCGGCACCGCGGCCACATTGGCGGTCTTGAGCAGGTCCTCGTTGACGAACATCGGGTAGACGAAGTTCGCCACGGGGATCATGTAGGTCGAGCCGTTCAGCTTGACCTGGGCGGCCAGCTGGCTCTCATCGAAGTTGGCCGACTTCATCAGATCGCTGAGGTTCGCCAGCGAACCCTGCTTCACGAAGTCGTTGACCCAGGCTCCGTCGAGGCCGACCACGTCGGACATCGTTCCGGCGGCTGCGCCGGCGATGACCTGCTCCTTGGTGGAGGCGTACGGGCCGGAGATCAGCTTCACCTTGATTCCGGGGTTCTGGGCTTCGAACTGATCCATCAGCGCCCGCAGCGAACCAGCCGGCAGTTCCGGCTCCCACCACTGGGCGAATTCGAGGGTCACATCTCCCCCACTGCTGGCCGACGGGGCGGTCCCGCCACCGGTGCAACCAGTCATAGCCAGGGCGGCGGCTGCTACTGCAGCGATTCCCGCCAGGTACTTTTTGCGCATCTCACTCCCTTGTCGTGCGTGGTGTGCCGAAGAGCAGACACTCCGCTCTGGAGACTCACGGCCACACCTTCCGGACTAATGATCACGCCGACTTCCTCGGCTAGTCAAGGTTTCTTGCGGTTTCTTGCTGTCACAGACCGATAACGGCCGCGGAACCTTGCCAAGGTTGCGCATTTTGTGGCAACCTACACGCAGAAACCCGCATCACTGGAGGAAACGTGAGCAAGGAGAGCCTCTACCCCGCCCGACGTCGCGCGGAGATCCTCGACTTCCTCCGCGACCGCGGTCAGGCCTCGATCACCGAGTTGGCGACCGAATTCGGCGTCTCCGACGATACCGTCCGCCGCGATGTCGAGACCCTGGCCAGCCAAGGATCGGTCGACCGTACTCATGGTGGGGTGACCATTTCCCAGGAGGACCGGCTCAACGCGGTGATCCCCTTCTTCAAGCGGATCCACGCCAACGCCGACGCCAAGGACGCCATCGGCCGCGCCGCCGCCGCCCTGATCGACGAGGGCCAGAGCGTCATCATCAACGGCGGCACCACCACTCTGGCGCTGGCCAAACACCTGGCCACCAAGCGCGGCCTCACCGTGGTGACGAACTCGCTGCCGCTGCCGCCGGAGATGTACTCCCGCGGCGCACGCGAGATCTACGTCATCGGTGGCGCCTATCGACTGCGTTCGCAGGTGACCATCGGCCCCGTCGTCCTCTCCGACGGGGCCGGGTTGCCGCGAGCGATCCACGCCGACTGGGCGATCATCGGCGTCGGCGGCGTCACCGACGAGGGCACCGTGTGGACGTCCAGCCTGCCGGAGGCGGGCATGATGCGCTCGATGATGGACTGCGCCAGCCACACCCTGCTGCTGGCCGACTCCACCAAGTTCGGCAAGCGGGAGTTTGCCGAAGTTGCCGATCTGACCCCGAACACCACCTTGGTGACCGACCGGCGTCCCAGCCAGATCCTGCTGGATCGGGCTGCCGAAGTCGGCGCGACCGTCGTGGTCGCCGACGAGGTTCCTACCGACTGAGCGCAACGCCGCACTCAGGGCCGCCACCCAGATAGAAGATCCATGAACGTCCCCTCACCACTGACCGCCACTGCCGCCGACGACGTCCTCGATGACGGGTTGGGCATCGTCCGCCTGGCCCCGAACTGGGTGCCCCGAGTGTTCTGCACGCCCGGACGCCGGCTGCGACTGCACCCCGACGATCACTACGCCTACGGCAAGGACCGCGGCGGCATCGACGAACGCTGGCTGGCCTCGCCGATCCAGGCCGACAACGGCCCGGCCACCGGCGAGCACGAGGGCGTCTCGCTGGTCGTCGGCACCGACGGGACGCTGCTGCGCTTCGACGAGTTCATCGCCCATCACGGCGCCGCCCTGGTCGGCGAGCGGATCTGGAACGAGCACGGCAAATGGCCGGTGTTCGCCAAGCTCTTCGACAACGAACAGGCGCTGCCCTTCCACGTCCATCACCGCGACGAGCATGCGCTGCCGCTGGGCAAGGTGGCCAAGCCGGAGGCCTACTACTACCCGCCGCAGCTGAACGACCACCTGGCCGCCCAGCCGATCTCGTTCCTCGGGCTGCAGCCGCAGGTGACCCGCGATCAGGTGGCCGAGCGCCTGGAGTGGTTCGCCCGCGGCGGCGACAACCGGATCACCGAACTGTCGCTGGGCTATCGCACCCGGCTGGGCACCGGCTGGGACATCCCAGCCGGCGTCCTGCACGCACCGGCCAGCGTGTGCACTTACGAGCCGCAACTGGCCTCGGACGTGCTGTGCATGTGCGAGTCGTGGAGCAACAACCGCGAGGTGCCCACCGAGTTGCTGTGGAAGGACGTCCCGGCCGACCGGGTCGGTGATGTGGACTACATCATCGAGTTGCTCGACTGGCAGGCCAATGTCGACCCCGACTTCGTCACCAACCGCCAGTTGATCCCCTTCCCCACTCGGGCCTCGATCGAGGAGGGCGGCGCGGCGTTCGTCGAAAAGTGGATCGTGTACAAGTCGCCGCACTTCAGCGCCAAGGAACTCACCGTCCTGCCGGGTGCCAGCGCGGTGATCACCGACACCGACGCCTACGGCGTCCTGGTGGTGCAGGGGCACGGCAGCCTGGGGCTGCATCACGCCGCCGCTGCCGGAATGCTGCGTTTCGGCGACCTCAGCGATGACGAGTTCTTCGTCTCCCAGACCGCTGCCCGGGCCGGGGTGCGCGTGCATAATCGCAGCGCTTCCGAACCGTTGGTGCTGCTGAAGCACTTCGGCCCGGGCAGCACCGAGTTGGCCGAGCTGGTCGCGCCCTAAGAGGCGATCACTGCCCAGCAGCCACCGACGCGACCATCCGCGCGAAGGCGGCGGAGCGATCCTTGTAGTCGCGGTAGACCCCGAAGCTCGGGGCGGCCGGCGACAGCAGCACGATCCCGCCTGGACGGGCCCACGCAAAGCCGGCGGTCACGGCCTCGTCCAGATCGGCGCATTCCTGCACCGACGAGCGGGTGCCGGGCAGGCTCTCGGCCACCTCGGCGGCGATCCGCGAGCCCACTTCGGGGGTGGTCAGCACCAGCACTTCGGCGTCCGCGTCACGCAGATAGGCGCCCAGCGGGTGGTAGTCGATGCCGCGATCGTGGCCGCCGACGATCAGCGCCACCCGCTCACCGGGCAGCGACTCCAGCGCCGCGATGGTGGGCAACACGTTCGTGGCCAGGCCGTCGTCGATGAAGCGCACCCCATCGACGGTGTCGATCAGGGTGAGCCGATGCTCCAGCGGCCGGAACGTCGCGGCGGCCCGGGCCAGCGCGTCCACATCGGACGCCTCGGCCACGCTGGCCTCACGCAAGGCGACAGCGGCCAGGACGGCGTTGCGCTGGTTGTGCTGGCCCAGCAGCGGCACCGAGGCCACCCACGGCTCGTCGGCGACCGCGTCACTTGACACCCAGCGCACCGTCGGGCCGAGCAGGTCGGCGTGCTGCACCAGTTCGGCGGAGTCGGCGTTGGCGACGGTCACCCGCGCGCCCGGACGGGTACATAGCGACAGCTTGTCGCGATAGTAGGTCTCCACATCGCCGTGCCAGGGCAGATGGTCGGGGTTGAGCGAGGTCACCACCACCACCGGCGGGGCCACCGGCGCGGAGGTGGCCTGGTAGCTGGACACCTCCACCACCCAGAAGTCGTAGTCGTCGCCGCTGTCGGGATCCCAGGGCGCGGTGCCGATGTTGCCGCCGACCAGGCAGCGGTAGCCCCACTCGTTGAGCAGGTGCCCGGTCAGCGCCGCGGTGGTGCTCTTGCCCTTGGTGCCGGTGATGCAGATCACCTTGTCGAGGTCGGCGCCGGCCAGCCACAGCCCCAGCCCACCGACGATCTGGACGCCGCCTTCGCGCAGGGTGGTGATGGTGTCGGAGTAGATCGAGATGCCGGGGCTGACGATGACCACATCGCAGCCGGCCAGGGCATCCAGGCCACCCTCAGCGGTGGCCAGGACGTCAGGCAGGCCCGGCTGGGGGTGGTCGTCCACGAGCACCGGGGCGAGGCCGAGGGCCTGGCAGGCCCGCAGATTCGCCTGCCCTTCGACGCCGAGGCCGTAGAGGCCGACGCGGCGTCCGGCCAGCTCAGACCAGGTCAATGAGGGTCGCATAGCGCTCCGGAATGCCGTGGTCACCGACCGGGACGAGCAGGGCGTCCGCAGCCGGGTCGTCGAACTGGGCGGCGCGTTCACTCAGGGTCTCGATCATCGCGCCGGACCGGTCGGGACGCTGGGCGATCAGCCGCATGGCCACTCGGGACTCGACCACATCGCCGACGCACTCCCACGGCTTGAGGTCGGAATCCAGGCCCATCAGCTGCTCGAAAGCGCGCTCCAGCTGCGGGTTCTGCAGCGGCTCATTGCCACGGAAGACCGCACTCAGCGCCTCGGTGGGAACGAACGGCGCCACGATCAGGTCAATGAACGCGCACTTGTCGCAGACGCCGCACCAATGGTCGACGCGCTTGGTGGGGTCGATCGCGAACGACCGGTTGCAACTGCGGAAGCTGGTCAAGTAACTGGCGGTGTTCTCGGCGAAGAATTTGGCGATCCACAACTCGGTGAAGGGGCGCAGCAGCGAGAAGTAGTCGGGCAGGCCGGCGGTCTGCAGGCGGGCGGCGAAAGCACGCTCGAAGGCCGCGCTCTTGGAGTACTGGTGGTTGACTTCACGTCCGTCGCCGAGGGTGAGGGTGGCCGAGGACGACGACCACTCGTTCGACATCACCACCGCGTCGTAACCGAACAGGGACGCCGACAGCACTGCCATCGCCGAGATGATGCCGGTCACCGGCACGTGGCCGTTGAGGTAGCCGCGATCCTTCGACTGCAGCACCTTGGCGTCGATGGCCCGCTCGGCGCGCACGATCGGCAGGCCGGTGGCGGCGGCCGGGGTTTCGATGGCTTCGAAGCGGTCACCGGGGCGGTTCACGATGAACAGGGCCGGGTCGGTGACCTTGCCGGCCAGCATGCCCACACTGACGATCGAGTCCAGGCCGCCACCGAAAGGAATCAGTGGACGCAGCCCCGTACGAGGTGCGGGGGTGGCGACGGGCGCGGGGACGTCCGTCCGGCCGCCGACGAGTTGGAGGTCGCGCAGGTCGAGGCCGTCGGAGAAGTCGTCCGGGTGATGCTCGCGCAAGCGGTAGGCGAACTCCCCCATACCGTGCAGGTAGTAGTCACGCAGGAAGGCGCGGTCTTCGTCGGAGACCGGTACGTCGCCGAGATCGATGACTGCCGGCGCTCCGGTCTTGTAGTAGGACACCCCGGCCAGCAGGAACAGCCAGCGGGCCGCTTCCTGGGCGGCAGCGCCGTCCCAGTCGCCGCCGGTAGGGAAGGTGAACTCTTCGCAGAACTCCTCGGCGCCGATCCGGTAGCGGCAAACGAGTCGGCTGCTCTCGGGGTGAATCTGGTAGCCGACGTACTCAAACGGATCTGATGACCGATGCACTTGCGGACTTGTTCCTCTCGCTCGCAGGCACTGGGAAGCATACCGCCGGGTGCCCGGACGGCTGAGTGCGTCGGTCTCAGCGCAGCCCCAGCCCCTTCTCGATCGCCTCGATGATTTCCGGACGCAGCCGCGCGGCGCTGATCACCTTGTCGACCGAACCGACCCGGACGGCGCGGTGGATGTCGTGGACGCCGTCGAACTCGGCGGCGATCTCGCTGATCTTCTCCGCACGAATCATCGCCCGGGCGTCGGCCAACTCCAGCTGCAGACCGGCGCGTTCTTCGGAGCGGGCGGTGCGCAGCCGGGCCTCGATCGAGGCCACCCGCGCATCGGCGGCGGTCCGCTTGGCGACGTCGCCGGCGAAGACGACGGCCGCGGCCGGGGCGCCACCGATCACCGAGGCGAACGAGCCTTCGATCGCCAACACGGTCATGTTGGAGTTCAGCTGCTTGCTGAACACCACGAACGCACCACC
>CAZLJN010000040.1:0-12444 GCA_964559815.1 uncultured Propionibacteriaceae bacterium | reverse complement strand
GTTCGCCGCCCGGGGGCTGTGGTGCACCCGCAAGAACGCCACCGCTGCCCAGCAGATCCGCTTCGGACGGATCGCGCCGTGGCTGATCCCCGCGCCCTATCTGGCGTCGCTGGCGGGTTGGATGTTCACCGAGTTCGGCCGGGCGCCATGGATCGTGGCACCGAACGCGTCGGCAGACGTCACGGTGCGGATGCTGATCGAAGACGGCGTCTCGCCGTTCGTCGACAGCTTCGCCCTCGCCACCAGCCTGGTGCTGTTCACCGGGGTGTACGGCGCTCTGGCCGCCATCTGGTTCCGGCTGGTGCGCCGCGCCGTCCTCGGCGGCATGGACGAGCCCGCGGCGGCCACGTCCGACACCGAAGAATCCGACCACCTCGTCTTCGCCTACTGAGAGGCCATCACCATGGAACCCACTGCTCTGCAAATCGCCTGGTTCGGCATCATCGGCCTGCTCTGGGTCGGCTATCTGGTGCTCGAAGGGTTCGACTTCGGCATCGGCATGCTGCTGCCCTTCCTGGGACGCAGCGACTCCGATCGCCGCACCATGATCAACGCCATCGGGCCGGTCTGGGACGGCAACCAGGTCTGGCTGATCTCGGCCGGCGGCATGATGTTCGCCGCTTTCCCGGTCTGGTACGCGTCCCTGCTGTCGGTGCTCTACCTGCCGGTAGTGCTGATTCTGCTGTCGCTGATCGTCCGCGGGGTCGCCTTCGAGTTCCGCGCCAAGACCACGTCCGCTGCGGGGCGGCGTGCCTGGGAGTGGGTGATCGCGATCGGCTCGCTGCTCGCCCTGGTGCTGTGGGGTGCCGCCTTCGGCAACCTGGTGGCCGGCATCGACGCCCACGCCCTGTTCGCCCACCTGGTGATCACCGATGGGAAGGCCAACCTGGCCGCGTCCACGCTGGTGGCGCTGCCGAGTCTGTCGGTGCTACTCAGCGCCCTCAACCCGTACGCCCTGATGACCTCGGCGACGCTGGTCGGGTTGTTCGCCACCCACGGTGCGCTGTTCTTGGCGCTGCGGACCACCGGAGGCCTCCACGACCGGGCGATGGGCGTGGCCCGCACGCTGGCGCCGATCGCGCTGGTGGTGGGCGCGGTCTGGGCTGTCTGGACGCAGGTATCCCGCGGACCGGCGTGGAGCTGGGCGTTGGTCGTGATCGCAGCCCTCGCCCTGATCGGCCTGGTGCCGGTCACCCGCGCCGGACGCGACGGGCTGGCCTTCGCGCTCACCAGCGCCGTCGCGGCCGGCGCGGTCGTGCTGATCTTCGCCTCGGTGTTCCCCAACGTGCTGCCGATCCGGTTGGACGGGGTCGACATCTCCGCGGCGTTCAACACCACGATCGCTCTGGGATCATCGTCGGCCCCCACGCTCACGGTGATGCTGATCGTGGCCTGCATCGCCATGCCGACGGTGATCGTCTACCAGTCGTTGGTGTATCGCACCTTCAGCCGTCGCTTGGAGACGGTGGCCTGATCCGGCACCAGACACTCCGCACGAAGTCGGGTTATGGGGCTCCGCAGCGGGCCCATAACCCGACTATCTGCGGACCGTCGCGGGGCGGCCCTCGTCACCGAGAGCCGTCCGGGCTGTCAAGGACCAGCCCGACCAGGCTCACATCCGCTCAGGCGCCTCGATGCCGAGCAGGTCCAGGCCGGTGGCGAGCACCTTCTTGGTGGCGGCGCACAGCGCCAACCGAGACGAGCGCACCTCGCCTTCGCTCTTCAGCACCGGGCACTGTTCGTAGAACACGCTCAAGGCCGTGGCCAACTCGTAGAGATAGCCGCACAGGCGATGCGGCTGCAAGGTCTCACCGACAGTGCCGACCACCTCACCGAAGCGGCTCAGCAGCAACGCCACCTGATGCTCGGCCGGCTCGGCCAGCACGGTGATCTGGCCGTAGCTGATCTCCTCGGCTTCGGCCTTGCGCAGAATCTGATTCACCCGGGCGTGGGCGTACTGCAGGTACGGCCCGGTGTCGCCGGTGGTGGCCACCATCCGCTCGGCGTCGAAGGTGTAGTCCTTCTGCAGCCCGCTGGACAGGTCGGCGTACTTGATCGCGGCCAACGCGATGGACGGCGCCGCTTCCTCTTCGGCGGCGTCCAGCAGCGAGTTCAAGGTGACCGCGGTGCCTTCACGGGTGGAGAACTTCTTGCCGTCCGCCCCGAGCACCTGGCCGAAGCCGACGAACTCCGCACTCACCGCGTCGGTCAGATAACCGGCCGTGCGGGCAACCGCGAACACCTGGCTGAAGTGGAACTCCTGCGGGGTGCCGACCACGTAAATGATCCGGTCGGCGTGCAGGCTGCCCACCCGGTGCCGGATCGCGGCCAGGTCGGTGCAGGTATAGCCATACCCGCCGGCGGCGTTGCGGATGATCGCGGGGGTGTCGGACTTCTCGGTGAACACCACCAGGGCGCCGTCGTCGACCACGGCGATGCCCCGGTCTTCAAGATCGGCGCAGACCACCGGCAGGTCGGCGTTGTAGATCGACTCCCCGGCCAGATCGGTGTCGGTGAGCAGGACGTTCATCCGCTGGTAGGTGGCATTGAAGCCGGCCAAGGAGACGTCGATCAGCTGCTGCCAGATCCGCCGCGTCTCCGCGTCGCCGGCCTGCAGCTTCACCACCCGCTCCCGGGCGCGATCGGCGAACTCCTCGGACTCCTTCAGGTGGGTGTTGGCCCGCTGATAGAGCGCCTCGGCACCGGCCAGGTCGAGCGTGGAGGCGTCCAGGCCCTCGTCGAGGATTTCCTCGACCAGCATGCCGAACTGACGCCCCCAGTCGCCGATGTGGTTCTGCGGAATGACGGTGTGGCCCTGGGCGCGCAGCACCCGGGTGAAGCAGTCGCCGATGATGGTCGAGCGCAGGTGCCCGACGTGCATCTGCTTGGCCACGTTCGGCGAGGAGTAGTCGACCACCACCGTGCGGGGCTGGGCGGCCAGGCTGATTCCCGCGCGGGAGTCGCCGAGCACCTCGTTGGCCACCTGGGCCAGCACCTCGGCGCGGATCCGCAGGTTGATGAAACCCGGGCCGGCGATCTCCAGGGGCTCACACAGATCGTCCAGGGCGATCTTGGCCACCAGGTCGGCGGCTACGTCTCGCGGCGGACGACCCTCGGCGTTGGCCAGGCGCAACGCCACGTTGGTCTGGTAATGACCGAACTGCGGACGGGTGGCAGGCCGCAGTTCCGGATCGACACCGGCGACGAGAGCGACGCGTTCACTCAGCAAGGAGGGCAAGGACAGCACGGCGCCCATTCTCCCACGCCCATTCGCCGGCTCAGGACGAAGGGATCAGCACGGTCACCCGGATCATGTTGTGATCCGACGGCGGCGGTCCATCGAACCGTCCCGACGAGGTGAGGTCGACCACGGTTTCGTAGACCAGCGTGGTCACCGACTTCGACACCCACACGTAGTCCACGTTGGAGCCGTTGACCCAGCCATGCGACTTGGGGGCCGACTTGTAATGGTTGCTGGTGTCGTACTGGGTGTGGATCCGTAGTTCGGTGCTCGCACCGATCGGCGACCGTGACCGGTCCGGATTGCCGATCGGGTCGACCAACCCCGCCGCCCGGTACACCTGGTAAGGGCCGTTGTTGGGGCAGGCGAACTTGTGGGAGTTCATGTCGCCGGTCAGCACCACCGGCAGACTCCCCGCGTGGGCGCGGATCGCCGCCACCACCTGGGACGCCTGGCGCTTGCGAATCGCGTAGGTCTTGTTCGCCGACCCCGAGCACTTCCCCGACGACTTCACAGCGCCGCCCGGTTCCTGGATCAGGTGGGTGTTGACGAAGAAGAAGGATCGGCCGTTGGCGCGCTGGGTGAACACCGCCCAGACCACGTACCGCTTCGGGTTGCCGTCTCCGCTCAGCCTGCTCGTCCCTTGACGGTTCAGGGTGAGCACCTCGGCGTTGTAGATGATTCGGGTGCCGGCGGTGTTGGCCGCGTTGGTGGCCCGCCACGACTTCCCGAGCAGGCGCATCACATCTCGGTACTGCGCCACCCCGGCGCTCTTCTTCTGCTCGGCTTCCTGCAGCCCGACCACGTCGAGCTTGTGTTCGCTGATCGTCCGCGCGACGATCTTGCGACGCACCGACCAGGGCTTCACCCCGCCGGTGGTCTTCAGGTTGTGGATGTTGAAGGTGGCTGCGCGGAGCCGGACGGCCTGCGCATCGTCCGGCAGTGCGGTGCGGGCGTCGACGACCGGCGACCAGTCGCTGGCTGCCTTACCCGAAGCGGTTACCACCCGCACGCGCAGGTAGTAACGGGTGTTCGGCCACAGCCCGCCGATCGTGGTGGCCGGCGTGTCGATGATCCGACTCTCGGACGCGCCCGTGCGCCCATTGATGAAGCGCACCTGGTAGCGCACGGCCGGGCCGCGCGACTGCCACGACGCCACCAGGACGTCCGCGCCGCCAGCCGAGGCAGACACTCGCAGCTGAGCCGGGCTGCGGTAGGGGTAGGTGGGCCGCGACGGCCCGGTGGGTTGTGCCTGGGCCGGCGATGACGCCAGCGGCACCAGGCCGAGGGCGGCGATCAGGAGGGTCCATCGAAGCAGTCGACGCCAGAGTTCACGCCGCACTCGGATCCCCTCCCCCGTTGTCGTGCACAGCACCCCCGGACCGCAACGACGGCGCTCAGTCTAGGTGCGCAGATATCTCCGTCACACCCCTGGCGACCACGATCAGGACGCCGGAATCAATACCTCCGCGCGCACCATGTTGTGATCCGACGGGTGCCGTCCGACGTACTTCAAGGTGGCGTCGTTGATGTTGACCACGATCTCGTAGGTGAGTGTCTTGATCGTCGGGGAGACGAAGACGTAGTCGACGTGATGCCCGTTGACGATGTTGTGACGGATCGGCTTGCGGGAGTAGTGGTTCGAGGTGTCCCATTCGCTGTGGATGCGCACCTCGGTGGTCGGGTTCACCGGCAACTTGGAGCGGTCGGTGTTCCCCAGCGGATCGACCAGCACGCCGTCCTTGACGTAGGTGCGATAGGGCGCATTGGTGGGGCATTGCACCTTGTGGGAGTTCATATCACCGGTGAGGAGGACCGGCAGCCCGCCGGCGTTCGCCTGAATCGCCGCCAGCACCAGTCCGGCCTGGGTCTTGCGCATCTTGTAGCGCTTGCTCTGCTTGGACGAGCACTTCTTGGTGGCCACCGGATGGGTCTCGGGCACCAGGTGGGTGTTGGCGAGGAAGAAGTGCCGTCCGGTGGCGTTCTGGACGAACTCCGCCCACACCACATATCGCTTCACGTCGCCACCGATGGACGGCAGCTGCCGCATCCCGCCGCGGACGACGGTGACCGTGTTGGTGTTGTAGATGATCCGGGTGCCGGCGGTGGTGCCGACCTCGACCGCAGCGAAGCTGCCCGCGCCGCGCGCATTCAACAGGTTGATCAGGCTGCCGTACTGGGTGACTCCGCCGTGCAGGTGGAAGTCGGCCTCCTGCAGGCCCACGACATCGAGGTTGCGGCTATCGATCTCCGCGGCGATCAGCGGCCCACGAACGCCCCATTTGCCACCGCTGGTGCGATTCCAGTTGCGGACGTTGAAGCTGCCAACACCGAGCGGCACGGCACCGGGGTCGGCCGGCACCTGCGGGATCGCGGACACCGCACCCTCCCACCCGCTGGTCACCGCACCCTTGGCGCTCAGGCTGCGCACCCGGAAGTAGTACAGCTGGCCGGTAGCCAGCCCGCTGATCGCCGTCGACGCGACCGTGGTGGTCACCGTGGCGGCGGCGGCGAAGTCCGGGGTGGTGGCGTACTGCACCTGGTAGTGCCGTCCCGGCGTGGTGAACAACCAGTTGACCGCGACCGAGTCAGCCGACCGGGCTGACGCCTGCGCCCGCAGCCCGTTGGGGGCGGCGTAGGCCATTGTGGTGAAGGTCATTCGCGCCGAGGCCGCCATCGGCGAGACGGCCGAACCGGCCGCCGCCACCGGCTGCACCACGACGTAGTACCGGGTGACGGCCTTCAGCCCGGTCAGCACCGCGCGGGAGGCGGTCACGGTCAACGAGCGGGAGCTCTTCAGGCTGGCGTACTTCGAGTACCGCACCCGATAGCTCGTGGCCTGGGCCACGTCCGGCCAGTCCAGGGTCAGGGTGGTCCGGCTGGCCGCAGCGAGCCGCGGAGCCGCCATCGCGGTCACGGTGGTCTCGCCGGGAAGAACCGGCGCCGCAGCCACCGTCGCCGGCAGGCCGCCCAACGCCAGTGCCGGTGCGACCAGCAGTGCGATCAGCACCGATCGGACCAAGGTAGAACTCTGTGCGCGCATCAACGCAGGCCTCTCACCAGACTCGGCCGCCCCCGCAAGCCGAACATGAACAGTTCCTGGGAAACTTTACGGTATTTCTCAGGAAGTGGTCCAGTGCTGATCTCAGTCTCGACCCCCCTCGGTCAGCCCGGGATCAGCACCGCCGCCCGCAGCATGTTGTGATCCGACGGGATCGGGCCGATGAACTTCAGCGTGGAGTTCGAGATGTTGACGGTGGTCTCGTACTCCAGGGTCGTGATCGAGCGAGAGACCCAGATGTAGTCGACGTTGATCCCGTTCACCCAGCCGTGCTCGTCCGGCTTGGAACTGAAGTTGTTCCAGGAATCGAACTCGGTGTGGATGCGCACCTCGGTGGTCGGCCTGACCGCCTTGCGCGAGAACCCGGTGTTGCCGATCGGATCGACATAGCCGGCGCCGGAGAAGATGTTGTACGGGGCGTTGTCGGGACTGCGCCACTTATGGGAGTTCATGTCGCCGGTGAGGATCACCGGCAGATTGCCCGGGTTGTGCGCCGCGATCTCGTTCACGACCTGATGGGACTGCGTCACTCGATAGTTGTAACCGGAGGTGGTCTTGGCATCGTCGAGATGGGTATCGGCGAAGAAGAAGTCACGTCCGGTCGACTTCTGGGTGAAGACCGCCCACACCATGAACCGGCGCACATCACCGGAGCGGCTGCTCAGCTCCACCGTCCCGCGATCGCGCATGATGACCGTGGCCGAGTTGTAGATCACCCGGGTACCCGCCGTGTAGTTCTCCGAGCGGTCGCAGTTGGGGTTGCTGTCGGTGGCGCAGGTGATCTTCCACGCGCCGCCCAACACCTCGATCAGATCCTGATACTGATGCTTCCAGCCACCATCGGCTCCGGTCAGGTAGGTGTACTCGGCCTCCTGAAGCCCCACCACGTCCAGGCCGGCATTGCGGATCTGGTTCACGATCACGCCGCGGCGTACCGGCCACGCACGGCTGCCGGTGTCGGACGACTTCGTGCCATTGCGAATGTTGAAGCTGGCGACCTGCAGGGGCTTGGCGCCAGGATCGGCGGGCGTGCGGGTCTGGGCCGACACCGCCCGCGACCAACTACTGGTGGGATTGCCGCTGCCATCGAGCGACCGCACGCGCAGGTAATAGGTGGCGGATTCCGCGAGTCCGGTCAGCGCCACCGACGGGCCGCGCGCGATCGTCCAGGCCGCGCTGAGGAAGTCAGGGCTGGTTCCGTACTGAACCTGGTAGCGCATGCCCGACTTGTAGTACGACCACTGCGCTGCGATGGCGTCCGCGCCTCGCGCCGACGGCGCAGCGGTCACGCCCGTGGGCGCGGCGTACTTCAGCTTCTTGGCCGTCTTGAAGGTCTTCTTCGCCGAATACGCCGACAGCGGGGTGCCCTTGGAGTCGCTCTGAATCGCCTGCACTCGCACGTAGTACTTGGTGGACGCCTTGAGCTTGGTGAGCACGATCTCGGACGCGGCCACCCGCTTGTAGGTCGACTTCTTCAGGCTGGAGTACTTCGAATACCGCACCCGGTAGGCCGGCGCAGCGTTGAAGTCGGCCCAGTCGATCGCCAGCTCGGTCGAACCAGCACTCAACAAGCTCGGGGCAGCGGCGGCGGTCAGGCTGATGCTGCGTGGCAGTGGAGTTGCCTGGGCCGTGGACGGCACACCGAGCAAACCGGCGGTCAGGGCAAGGGCAAGGGGGAAGAGTCCGAAAGTGCGTCGGAGAGCACGCCCGCGGGATATGGGCACGAGGGGGCCTTTCATTATTGAGTGGTCGGCCCCCCGCTGACCACAGCGTCAATTCACTCCCGCAGCTACTCTACGCCAAAAACCTCGCGTTGGCTCCTGGCAGTCTCCAACATCTTGGCCAGCGCGATCGACTCCTCGGGGCGCAGCATGTAGCTGGTCAGCGCGCCAGAACGGATCACCGCCGCGAATTCCCCAATCTCGTAGCGCAGACCGTCCCCGGCGAACTTCACGTAGTACCGCTCGCGCTTGCCGGGATCCTCGAAGCGCAGCTCGAAGTAGTCGGTCAGCCACCACGGCGCCGGGACGTAGAGATAGCCCTCGGTTCCGGCGATCACCAACTCGCCTTCGGCTTTGACTCCGATGCCCACTCGGGCCGTGCCCACACCGTGCGGGTAGCGCAACTCGATGGACGCGAACTGCTCCACCTCCGCGCCCTGCGGCTGGAACGCGGTGGTGCGCACCGCGGCCGGTTCGGTACCGAACAGCTTGACCATCGGCAGCAGGACGTAGCTGCCCAGCTCGGAGATGGCACCACCATCAGGGGCCTGCTGCTCACGTCCGGCGGGCAACAGCTTGGTGAAGGTGGCCTCCACACTCACCACCTGGCCGATCGAGCCGCCCTGGGCCACGGCCAGCATCCGACGGAAACCCGGCGCAAAGGCGGTCTTGATGGCCTCAGCGAGCACTACCTTCGCCTCAGCGGCCAGGGCGAAGAGCTCGGTCGCCTCGTCGGCGGTGAGCGCCAGCGGCTTCTCGCACAGGACGTGCTTGCCGGCCGCGATCGCGGCCCGCACATAGTCGGCGTGGGTGCCGTGCGGGCTGGCGATGTAGACCGCGTCAACCGCGTCGAACAACTCCTCGACGCTGCTGCAGGCGCGATCCAGCTCATGGGTCTCAGCGAAGGCCTGGGCGTGCTCAGGGTGGGGGCTGTAGACCACATCCACGCTCACGCCGCTGACGAATCGGCTCTCCGGCACGAACCGGGCTGCGATCCGGCCCGAGCCGATCACCCCGATTCGGACGGTGCCGTGCCGCTCGGCGCGCAACTCGGTGCTGGAAATGCCCTTGGTGCGGTCGAGGTAGACCACCTGACAGTAGGGAGACAGGTAGTCGAATCGCCCTTGCCAGTCCGAGCCGATGGCGAAGATGTCGATCTCCCGGCTCTGGATGTCGTGGACCTTCTGCCCCTCGTACTCCTCGACGATGATCTCGTCGGCCAGACCGCTGCGCCGCACCCCCTCGATGCGCTGCATCAGCCCTTCTTGGACGTTCAGCTTGCCGCGGGTTGCGTCGTAGTCCTCGCTGGTGACCGCCACGGTGAGGTGATCACCGAGCTCGCGGGCGCGCTCCAGAAGGCGTCGATGACCTTCGTGGAACATGTCGAAGGTGCCATAGGTGATGACCTTGGTAGCCACGGCTCAGGCGTCACCCCGCGACTTCTTCTTCGCTTCCAGCTTGGTGATCGGTCGGGAGTACTTGCTGCTGCCCCAGATCTTGTTCCAGTTGGCCTTGAACTGCCCGTAGGCCGGCCCACCCTTGATCAGCATGTTCAGCTCGTTGTTGAACCGCAGACTCGACTTGGTCCAGTTTCCGGATCCGGTGAACACGTAGTGGGCCTTGGTGTCGCCGCCCCACTTGCCGTTCACGATGATGAACTTCGAGTGGACGAACCTGCTGCCGCGGTCACCATTACGCAGCGTGATATTGCCGTACTTGTAGGTGGTCTTGGCCTTCTTCTTGTCGTACTTGCGCAGGATCGGCATGACTTCCAGATCCCACTCGCTGGCCGACATGAGGACCTTCACTTCACAGCCCTTGTTCTTCAGCGTCTTCAGCCGGCGAGCCAGATACAGCCGCGATGACGTCCACTGATACATCGACACCAGCACCTGGGTCTTGTGCTGGGAGTTGCCGTAACCCTTCGCCGCCCCCGTGCACTTCACGTTCTCCAGGAAGGCTGTATACGGGTCGGTGGCCGGGTTGACGGTCTGCAACGAACTGGCCGAGTCGGCGACAGCCCAAGGGAAGAAGTAAGCGGTCTTGGTCGGCCATCCGGTCGACGACTTGACCGCGTAGTCGTTGCCCGAGGTGTCCGCCCACATCTCAGCGAGGCGACCGTTGAGGAAATCGTAGGTCGTCTGGTCGTTGACCGAGGTGTAGATGTTGTTCCAGCCACGGCTGACCTGGGTCGACGTGAAGTTACCCGAGGAGACCATCGACACGAACGGCACCCCACCCAGGGAGTCGAACGTGATGTATTTGGCGTGCATGTACGGCCGGTAGAGGGGGTTCTCGGTGGTCACCACTCGCACCCGCGCGCCGCGCCAGGTGTAGTCGGAACTGCAGCTGAGGTAACACGCCTTGAACTGCGAGCCGGTGGCGTCGGCGGTCAGCACCGTCTTGGTGGCCTGGGTCGAACTCGTCCCGATCGCATGGTCGTCGGTGAGGTATTGGATGTTCACCCCACGGCAGTGCGCGCGAATGACCGCCTTGGCTGCGTCCCAGCGCGACATCGAGTACATCGCGACCTTCACCGTGGTGCCGGCCGACGCGGCCCGGAAGCCATTGAGGAGCTGGCGAACAACCACCGTGCTCGAGCTGGTGAAGGGGTTGTTGAACAGCGCGCCCTCTTTGGGGACGAACCCGCCCAAGTCCGGCGCCTGCCCCAGAGCGACCGGTGAGCCCATGTAGTCCGCCGACAGCCCGTTGGCCTTCTGGATGGCCGGCTTCAGCAGCTGGGACAGGTCGGCGCAATAGGCGTTGCGGTAGGTGGGCCCCACGACCGAGGGCACATCGGCTGGCTGCACCTGACCATCAGCGGTCGGCGTCGGACTCTGCTCGGTGGCGCTGGCCTGGGCCGTCGGGCTTGGGCCGGCCTGCTCGGTCGAGGCGGCCGTCGGCTCTGGTGACGGCGAAGGAGTCTCAGCGATTGCAAGCTCCGCCCCCGTGATGAGCAGGGCGCACGAGAGCGCGAGGCTCACCACCGTGGTTGCCAGTCTCACTCCGCCTCCCGTTTCTTCCAGGATCGACAGCACAAGCCGTTCGGCATGCGGCTAAGACTGTACCAGCCACCCCTGGTCAGGCACCTGGGTAGGTGAAACGCGCCCGGACTACGGATCGAACCGGACCGTCTTCTTCCGCTTCAGCTTGGTGATCGCCGACGAGTGCTGGCTGCTCCACATCAGGTTCCAGTTGGCCTTGAACTGGCTGTAGGCCTGCTCGCCGGTCACCAGGATCGAGGTCTCGTTACTGAAGCGGATCGACGACTTGGTGAAGTTGCCCGAGCCGGTCCAGACGGCCTTCACCGCCCGGTTCGAGCCCACTCGTCCGTTCACGATGATGTATTTGGAGTGGATGAACTTGCCGTGGCGATCACCATTGCGGATCGAGATCGGGCCACCACCCTTGCGTGATCGCAGGATCGGCATGACCTCCAGATCCCACTCGCTGGCCGACATCAGCACCCGGACGTCGCAGCCCTTGTTCTTCAGTGACTTCAGCCGCCGAGCCAGATACAGCCGCGATGAACTCCACTGGTACATCGAGACCAGCACCTGGGTACGCCGCTTGGAGGTGCCGTAGCCGGCCGCGGCACCGGTGCACTTGATCTTGTCCAGGAAGGACGCGTACGGGTCGGTCTTCGAGGTGACGGTCTGCTTCGAACTGCGGGGATTCTTGACGCCCCAGGGGAAGAAGTAGGTCGTCTTCTCCGGCGAGGCGTGCGACAGCATCCGTCCGTAGTCGTTTCCGGAGGTGTCCTTGACCATCTCGTTGAAGCGGTTGTTCAAGAAGTCGAAGGTGGTGGGGTCGTTGACCGCCGTGTAGATGTTGTTCCACCCGTTCCACATCTGCGTGGTGGTGAAGTTGGCCGACGACAACATGCTCACATAGCCCACGCCCGCCAGGTCGTCGAAGGTGAGGTACTTGGCGTGCATGTAGGGCCGATACAGCGGGTTGATGGTGGTGACCACCCGCACCCGCGCCGTCCGCCAGGTGTAGTTCGAGCTGCAGCTGAGGTAACAGGCTTTGAAACTGCTGCCATACCCCTTGCTGAGGACGTCGCGAACGGTCTGGCTGGCCTGGAAGGTCATTCCGTGGTCGTCGGTGACGTAGTGGATATTGACCCCGCGGCAGAAGGCTCGCACCACTGCGGTGGACGCTTCGAGACGGGTCATCGAGTACATGGCGATGTGAATCGTGGTGCCGGCCCGGGCGGCGCGGATGCCGTTGAGCATCTGGTTCACCACGGCCCACTGGCCCTCTTCGTAGCCCGGATCGGAGAAGACCGCGCCTTCGACCGGCGTCCATCCGACCAGATCCGGCTCGGCGCCGACAATGACCGGCTCTCCCATGCCTTGGGCCGGCAAGGTGTCACAGCCGGGACGGTAGGTGCCGACATCACCCTGCATCGCCGCCGG
>CAZLJN010000039.1:0-12834 GCA_964559815.1 uncultured Propionibacteriaceae bacterium | reverse complement strand
CCGCCAGCGGGCACTTTCGTGGCCGTCACTGGGCAGTTTCTCGTGACCGCCGACAATGATTTGGCTCGGGTCGTCATGATTGGTGGCATGACCTATCCGAACCACCCGCGTCCATACGATCCCTATCCGGGGCAGGAACCCCCGCGGGCGGCGATTGTGTGCCCGAAGTGTCACGGCGCGATGCGAACTTATGAGCGCAACGGAATCCAGCTGGAGCAGTGCGGAAGTTGTCGAGGGCTCTTCCTCGACTTCGGTGAACTTGAGCACCTCACGCAGATGGAGGGCCGGTTCGTCAGCCAGGCACCGCCACCGCCCGGCTATGGCCCCGCTTGGGGCAAGCACGGTGATCGTCGGTATCGCAAAGGCGGCCTGGCGGGGTTGTTCTTTTCCAGCTAGTCTCGCGGACCTGCGTTCATCGACTGGTGGCGACGCGGGCGGTGCTCGCCAACCACGAGGACAGCCTCGGTCGCGGGCCGTCCGGCCCGCTCGCCGTTGTGGCTTGTGCGGATGCACCCGGGCGTCGGAGTGAGGCGGGTCGCTGACGCTGACTCGGATGTCGGCGTGGCACGGTGAACCGCCGGCACCTGTGGTTTCTGCTGGGGCTGTCAACTGTCCTGCATCCGGCGGCACGCCTGTAGCAGTGCGCGGGTCGTGGCTGGGGACTCGCCGGAGCGGAGAGAGCGAGCGGCCGCGATCAGGGTCGCGGCGCGAGCCGGTGGGTCGAGGTCGGTCCAGGGGTCGCCGGCTGGCGGCACGGCGGGACCGCCAGCGGCTCGATAGGCATTGAGGAGGATCGTCCAGGGCTCGTCAGGGAGCAACCCTGCCGCCCAGAACGCGGCTGGGCGCGCAAGGTCCCAGGCCGGGTCGCCGACGCCCGTGTCGTCGGGGTCGAGCAGGTACCAGTCGCCCGCCGGCGAGGGGCGGCCCAGTTGACCCAGGTGGAGGTCGCCGTGGATCATCGCGGTGCGTTGTGGCCGGCGTAGCCGGCTGGCAAGGTTCTCGCCGAGTTCGACCAGCCAGATCAGGTCGTCGTAGGGACGGCGGCGCAGATAGTCAATCGCCCGGCCAAGCCGGGCAAGCACGCCCGCCTGCGGGAATGACGACCCAGCGGGACGGGTGCGATGCAGCTCAGCAAGCAGGGTTCCCAACTGCGTCCACGGTGGCCGGTGGTCGGGAGCCAGCACGGCTACTCGTGGCCAGATCGTGGTGAGTTGTCCGTCGGGCGCGAGTATCGGAATGCCGTGCAGTGGCTGAACCCAGAAGCGGCTTGCTCCGGGTTGGGTGATGACCTGCAGCCGGCGTCGTAGGAGTGCTGTATCGGCCCCAAAGGGGTGTATCTTCACGACAACTCCGGCGCAGGCGTAGAGCCGTGCGCGCGCCCGATCGGGCTGCGGTCGGCGCTGGCCCTGGTGGGCCAACTCAGAGACGACAGTGTGCGAGGCCGCTTCACCGCCATGGTCACTCGCCACTGTTCGCACGAAGTCGGCTATCCCTCTCGGGATCACTGCCTGGATCTCGCTCACCTGGAGTGAACTGCCGAGATCGTTGAATGTGCCGGCGTCGGTACCGGACGGGTCAACTGGAGTCCGAGGTAGACCCACAGAGCGATGAATGCGACCCCGATGAGGAGCATCACGATCGTCCTGGTCCTCAGCCTGATGGGGGCTCGCGGCGCCGCTCGGGCGTCACCAGCGCTTGGGTGAGTCGATTGATCCTTGCTCATGTCAGTCTCCTGATGACTGCGTAGCGATGGTGACGGCTCCCGCGATTTGCAGCGGACGGTGAACTGCGGAGCGGGCCGAAGGACACCATCGAGTCCGTCGTGTGCGAACCTGGGTTGCCCGCTGAGTTCGCCATCGGGATGGCTCGTTCGTCACGCCCACGGCGTCGGAGGCATGAACCGCGTGCGGAAGCGGTGCCGCGATCCGGCTGGGCGCGGCGAACGAAGAGGGCTAGTCAGCAGAACGAAACTGGTGGCCCGCGACGTTGCGATGGCTGATAGTGCTCGAAAGAGTGGAAAGGCCGCGGGGTGGCGGCCGCAAGTACAGGCTTGGCCACGACTGGCCTGGTGAATGACGGCGTCGGGAACCTTCGGTGCAGCCAGTCGCGCGCCGACCGCAGGGTGCGGCGTACCCATAGTCCTGCGCCCAGCGCCAGCAGCACGCCGACGATGCCGGCGGCCAGGGTTGAGGTCGAGACCAGCACCCACAGCCGTACCGTGGTGTCGAAGTTGCTGCCGGGGAGATAGCTGTGTTCGGGGCAGCTTCGAGCCTGTGCGAACAGGTCCAGGTGGACGCCCACGGAGGCGAGTAGCGGAAGCTGCGGGGAACAGGTCTTGTCGCTCACGTCCAGACTGCCGGCCGCGCTAGCCAGGCCGATCCCGCCCAGCACCGTCATCAGCGCAGCGCTCCAGAGGCTGTGGTGACGGTTCCTCATCAGCGCTCCTCGTCCGGACACGCCCAGTGTAGTTGGGCGACACGGCCTGGCGGAGGCAATCGGCGAGCGGGTCAGCGGCCCTTGTAGCGCATGGTGAGCATCATGCCGGCTTTGGTGTGGTACTCGTTTTGGCAGTGGAGTGCCCATGTTCCCGGGTTGGTGGCATCCAGGTGCACGGCGGTGGTGCTGGATGGGGGAACCAGGAGGGTGTCTTTCCTCAGTCCGTTGTCCAGCGCGAAGGTGTGGCCATGCAGGTGCACCGGGTGTGCGCGTGTGGTGGTGTTGACGACCTCGAGCAGGAGGCGGTCGTTGTCGACCACTTCAAGGGGTTGATTCTGGCCGAAGGGCGCACCGTTGATGACCCACCGGTAGGGGTTGGCCTGCCCGCCCAGCTCGATGGTCGCGCGCGCATCGATCGGCCGGGTCGGGAGCAACGACGACTCCTCCGGGTACAGGTCGAGCCCCTGAGTGAGTTGGCCTGTGAACTCGGCCAGCTGGACCGGTGGTTCCGGTGGGCTCCCGGACCCGGTGCGTACCAGCGCGAGGCCGTGGCCGGGCTTGTTCCATGGCTTGGCCACGAGAGGGAAGACGCCGTCACCGAGGGTGACCAGGAGGTCGTATCGTTCGCCCATGCCGAGATAGAGCGCGGAGGTGGTGTGCGGCTTGACCGGGTGGCCGTCGGTGTGGGTGACGGTCAGGCGATGTCCGCCGAGGGCGAGGGCGAAGATCGTGTCCGAGGCGGCGTTGATCACGCGGAGCCGGACACGGTCGCCGGGGCGGCCCTGGTGGGTTACGGGCGCTGTCGGTACTGCTCCATTGATCAGGTAGAGCGGATAGGGGATGTCGCCAGCGTCGCCGAAGAACGGCTCGTTGCGGGAGGACAGCTGAACGGCCTGGGTGCCGGTGGTCGAGGGGCGGCGGGCGTTCAGGCGCCGGAACATGTCCTCGGGGGTTTGACCGTCGACGACCAGCCAGTCATCCAGGACTACGGTCCATTCGGCGTCGTAACGGCCCGGCTCTACGGGATCATCAACGATCAGTGGCCCGTAGAGGCCGCGGTCCAGTTGGACTCCGACGTGCGAGTGGAAGAAGTAAGTGCCGGGCTGGGGTGCGGTGAACTCGTAGAGATGCTGTTGCCCTGGCTGGATCGGGTTCTGCGTGAGTCCCGGGACGCCATCGACGTCGTTCGGAATGGGCATTCCGTGCCAGTGGATCGTGGTGGGGCTGGGGAGTTGGTTGTCCAGGTTGAGGCGCAGCAGATCGCCCGGGTTGGCTCGAAGGTCGATCCCGGGAAGGGTGTCGTTGTAGGCCCAGGCCTCGGCCAGCGTGCCGCCGAGGTCGATGATCGAAGGCGCTGCCCGCAGCGTCTTCTGGACGATGGGTTGATCGGTGAGCGATCCACGTGGCCACCGCGAGCCACCGGGAATCGCAGGGTCGCTCGCCGCGGGTACGCATCCGGTGAGAAGCCAGCTACCGGCGAGTGCGAATCCACCGCCCAGCAGTGCTCGACGTGAGGTTCCGGTGTCGCGGGGTGGTTGGATGCCGGCACTGGTGGTCGGAGAAGTCCGAGCTTGGGAGATGGCCACCGCTCAGTCCTTCACGAGGTAGGGCACAGGGTCGGCACCCTTGCCGTTCTCGTAGAGGGCTAGGTGGAGGTGGCAGGCGGTGGACAGCCCGGTGGTTCCGACGTAGCCGATCACGTCGCCCTTGGTGACACTCTGGCCTGCGCTGACGGCGTACTTGCTCATGTGGAGGTAGGAGGTCTCGACGTTCTTGCCCTTGATACGACCGTGGTCGATCCGGACGTTGTTGCCGGCGCTGCGGCTGAAGTTGGCCCTGGTCACGGTTCCGGACTGAGTGGCGTAGATGGGGTTCCCGCACGCGCCTCCGATATCCGCGCCGTTGTGCAGGCGCATGGAGCCGAGGATGGGGTGCTTGCGCATCCCGAATCCCGAGGCCACGCCACCCTTGGTGGGCCAGGTGAACCTGCTGAGGTCCTTCAACCGGGTGAGTTCTGCCTCGATGTCGGAGGCGACTTTGCGCTCGCGTTTCTCGTGTTTGGCGAGGAGAGACTGGAACCGCACCTGGTCGACCTGAGCGGCGGTTGCCTGGAGTTGTTTGCTGCGGTTCTCCAGCAGGTCCTCGAAGGTGGGCGCCCGCTCAGCGGCGACGGCTGCCGCCGAGGCGGGGGGCAACGGCGCATCAGCGGCATGAGCCGTGTGTCCCTGGTCCAGCGACCCGCTGGCGCCGATGAGGACGGCAGCTGCCAGAGCGATAATCCTTGCCGTTCCCGGCAATCGCTTCGCGCGAACCTCGCTGGCAGCCACCCCGTCCCCTCTCGACGGCGGTAAGACTAGCCTAAGAGTTTCTCAGATTCCATTCAGGGTTCTAGTCGTGACTGGCATGGTTCAGGATCTGTTCGACCATCGCTCGAACGTGGTCGTCCTGCAGGCGATAGAGGACGTTGCGTCCCTGCCGGTCGCCGGCGGCGAGGTTCAGGTGGCGCAGGATGCGCAGGTGGTTGGAGACCGAGGCTTGCGACATCGCCAGTTCTGTGACGAGCTCACTGACGGTGGCCGGGGAGTCCAACAGGCGAGCGAGGATCAGGACGCGCGCCGGCGTCGCCAGGCCGCCCATCACCTCCGCGATGCGCTCGGCTTCGCTGGCATTCAACCTCATGAACCACCACCCCTCTTCCGGAACGCGGCCTGGATTGATCCAACCAGATTCCGAGCGATCTGTGGCAATGCATCATTACATCATGATATGTTTAGATCATGAGTGCTGCGCATGAAGATCACGAAGACGACTCCCACGGACAGGGCAGGTGGGAGCTGTACTTCGCTATCGCCTCCGGCGTGACCTACATCGCGGGGCTGATCGCTGAGTTCGGCTTTGGTGCCCCGGAACCGCTGGTGCTGGGCCTGTATCTTGCGACCTACTTCTGTGGGGGCTTCTTCACCGTGCGGGGGGCGTGGGGCTCGATCCGCCGGGGCCGGTTCGAAGTGGACTTCCTGATGATCGTGGCCGCCGCCGGTGCAGCAGCGGTCGGCAGGCTCTCCGAGGGTGCCGTGCTGTTGTTCCTGTTCAGCCTCGGACACGCCCTGGAGGAGTACGCGATGGCCCGCGCGACTCGCTCGATCAAGGCGCTGGGCGAGCTCGCACCCCGCACGGCCACGCTCCGCGTCGGCCCGGACGAGCTTGTTGAGCGTCCGGTGGAAGAGCTTCAGGTGGGCGATGTCGCGGTCGTGCGACCGAACTCGCGGGTACCTGCGGATGGTTTCGTCAGCGTCGGCAGCACGGCGATCGACCAGTCCGCGGTGACCGGGGAGTCGATCCCGGTGGAGAAGGCTGCAGTGCCCGACGTCGCCAAGGCCCTGGCCAATCCCGACGCGATCTCCAGTGGCTCGCGGGTCTTCGCCGGGACGGTGAACGGCCCCGGCGCGTTCGACATGGTGGTGACCGCAGCGGCCGCCGACACCACATTGGCGCGGGTGGTGAAGCTCGTCACCGAGGCTGACACAGCCCAATCGCCCACCCAGCAGTTCATCGACCGGTTCCAGCGGTTCTATGTGCCCGCGGTCATCCTGGCCGTGGTCGTGGTGTTGGCGGTCGGGATGATCTGGTTTGCCGAGCCGTTCGGTGACAGCTTCTACCGGGCGATGCTGGTCCTGGTCGCGGCCAGCCCCTGCGCCTTGGCGATCGCAACCCCAGCAGCTGTGCTGGCGGGGATCGCTCGGGCTGGCCGCGCCGGCGTCCTGGTCAAGGGCGGTGCCCCGCTGGAGACTCTCGGCAAGGTCGACGCCATGGCCTTCGACAAGACCGGCACCCTCACCTGGGGACACCCCACGGTAACCGACACCATCCCAGCACCAGGCGTCCTCGTCGATGAACTCAATGCGATCGCCCTGGCTACCGAGACGTTGAGCGACCACCCGTTGGCGACTGCCATCGTCCGCGATCTCACCGAACTGGTCGGAGCGAACGCGCGCCGCGTGGCGACCGACCTCGAGGCCGTCACGGGCCGTGGCATCCGCGCGACGGTGGATGGTGAGATCGTCCTGGTGGGCAGCGTCCGGATGATGGCCGAGGCCGATCACGAGCTGCCGGTCGAGGTCAAGGCCTCGGTCGATCAACTCCAGGACGAAGGCCGCACCACCATGGTGGTCACCCATGGCGCCCGCGTGCTCGGCGTGATCGGTGTGATGGACGCGCCCAAAGCCGAAGCCCGCCAGACGCTCGACGTCCTGCGCGAGTCCGGCATCGGGGAACTGGTCCTTATCTCGGGGGACAACCAGGCGGTCGCCGACGCCGTGGGCCGCTCGGTCGGGATCGACCGGGCCATGGGTGAGTTGTTGCCCGAGGACAAGGTGGTCGCGATCCGCAACCTCACCGAAGGTGGTCGCACCACGGCGATGGTGGGCGACGGTGTGAACGATGCCCCCGCGATGGCCAGCGCGAGCCTGGGCATCGCGATGGGCGCTGCCGGGTCGGCGGTCGCCCTGGAGACCGCCGACATCGCTCTGATGGCCGACGACCTCGGACGGGTACCGTTCATGGTGCGACTCAGCCGAGCAACCTCCCGGCTCATCCGGCAGAACCTCATCGCAGCCCTCGCCATCGTCGCGTTCCTCGTGCCGGCCAGCCTGCTCGGGCTAGCGATGGGTCCGATCGTGTTCATCCACGAAGGCTCGACCATCCTCGTCGTCCTCAACGCCCTGCGACTGCTGCGGTTCGACCACAACCGCGACCACCACGGCATCACCCACGAAGACCGTCCGGCCGGACGTGCAGGATCGGCTGCTCCACGGCAGGAACTCGCCGGCCGCACCCAGACCGAGTTGGACGGGCGAGTGGAGTGACGGCCCTGAACGGCTGGATCGCGCTGGCCTTGTACCTGATCGGTCTCGGTCTGGCGTTCGGCTTTCGAGCGGTGGTTCACCTGCGCCGCAACGGAGATACGGGGTTCCGACTCAAAGCAGGTGCGGCGGGCTCCGCCCAATGGTGGGGGAAGCTGCTGTTCGCGGTCGCGCTACTGCTCGGACTGGCAGGCCCGGTGACGCAGATCGTCGGCATCGGACGCCTGACCATCCCCGGCGGCACGATCGTGGAAGGGATCGGGCTGGTCCTTGCACTGCTCGGGATGAGGACGTTGCTGCGGGCGCAGCGGGAGATGGGCGCTTCCTGGCGGGTTGGCGTCGACCCGGAGGAGCACACCGAGATGGTGACCGATGGGACCTTCGCGATGGTGCGCAACCCGGTGTTCTCCGGGATGGCTGTGTCAAGCGTCGGGTTGTTCCTGCTGGCCCCGACGATCGCCTCGTTGACGGCGACGGTCGTGCTGCTCGTCGCCATCCAGGTGCAAGTCCGGGCGGTCGAGGAGCCCTACCTGCGCGCCGCCCACGGCGACGCCTACCGCGACTACGCCGCTAGGGTCGGCAGGTTCGTCCCAAGAATGGGGCGAACCTTTCGCCAGCCCCCTCGGTAGCCGGAATCGGCCGGGTCGAGGACATGGGACGCGCGTGGCAGCTTTTAGCGCCGAACTGCGAACCCGAGCAGCAGGAGGCCGAGCAGGCTGGTCGCGGCCAGAAGGCCGGCGGTCCATGTGCCGAGAGTGACAGCCGGGGTCAGTCCGGTGCGTAGTGGGATGGTGGTGACGCGGGCGCCGGCGGTGTCGGCGGGAAGGTCGTCGAGGAGGGTGCCGTCGGGGGCGAAGGCTTGGCTGGTGCCGGTCGTGGAGACGTTGACGACGCTTCGGCCGGTTTCGATTGCTCGCATCCGGGCGAAGGCGGCCTGTTGCAGGTTCTCGTCGGTGCCGCGGAAGTCGCCGTTGTTGGATTGGAGCAGGTATAGCTGAGCCCCGTCTTGGGCGCCCTGCCAGATGACGTCATCAAAGATGACGTCGAAGCAGATCGCCAATCCCACCCCGACCCCGTTCAGGCTGACATACGGGGAGTTGGTGCCGGGGGTGTACTCGCGTCCGATCAGGCCGATCAGGTCCGGTGCGATGCGCTGGTAGAACCAGCGGTCGGGCACATACTCGCCGAACGGCACCGGATTCGCCTTGTCGAACAGCTGGACTTCGCCGCCGGTAGGCGGCCAGAGCAGGGAGGTGTTGTAGGTGTTCTCCCCGCGGCGGGTTGCAGCGTTCACCAGCAAGGGCGCCGAGACCTGGTGGGACAGCTCATCGAGTGCCCTGCTGGTCCCCAGGTTGTTGAGTGGGTCACTGTCGACCCCTCCTTCGGGCCAGACCAGCACATCCATCGGTTGGCCGATCAGCGGCATGGTCGCGGCGGTCTGTGCGGTGAGCATCGCACCAGGGGCCGCGGCGTCGAAGTAGCCGGCCGGCCCGTTGCCCTGCACCCAGCCCACGGTCACCTCACCAGCCGGGGTGGTGGGGAACTGCGGTGTCACGAGCAGCAAGGCGGTCACCGCGGCAGGCATGACCAGGCCCCGCCAGTCACGCCGGCGACCGATCCGCCACCACTGCGCGATCCCTGCACAGACGGCTGCTATCAGGAACGACAAGCCGGTCACACCTACCCACGAGACAGCTTCGGCGAACGGGCTGCCGGCCTGGCTCATCCCCAGACGAGCCCAGGGGAACCCGCCGTAGGGCCAGCTGCCCATGATGGACTCGCGCAGTGTCCACAACCCTCCGACCAGAAGCGGGACGATCACTAGCTGACCCCACTTGCCGCGCAGCGTCCGCGTGGACCACCGGTAGGCCAACGCGATCGGTATTGCTCCCGCGGCGAACAACAGTGCCTGCAAGCCGGCCAGACCGAGCCACGGCAGCGGACCCAGAAACCGTCCCGCCCAACTCAGGTGCGCCACGAAGAAGGCACCGCCGTAGACCAGAGCGACCAGAAAGGCTCCGCCCGACTTCCGGCCGGCGAGCGCGAGCAGGGCCAGGGTGACGCTGACGAAGGCGATCGGCCACCAGCCGAGTTCGGGGAATGCAGCGTCCAGCCCCACGCCAGCCAAAGCCGAGGTCACAATGGCCCACCCCAGCGGCAGCGCAGGCCGCGCCGGCTGCGCGGGCTGGCTGATGTCGTCCGCAGGCGGACTGGTCGTGGTGATGGTCATGCTGACCGCTAGTGGGTGCTGGCCAGCACGGCACTGGGTTGTTCCGCAGACCTGGCATTGCTCAAAGCGGCCGGTCGTTGGGCGGCGCGGATGCCGTTGAGGATCACCACGACCTCGGCCACCTCGTGGACCAGGACAATCCCAGCCAGTCCGACGATGCCGAACAGCGCCAGCGGGAACAACAGCACGATGATCGCCAGCGCGAGGCCAATGTTCACCGTCATGATCCGCCGTCCCCGGCGCGCGTGAGCCAGCGCGGCGGGTATGAGCCGCAGGTCGTGACCGGTGAACGCCACGTCCGCTGAGTCGATCGCGGCGGCTGCTCCTTTGGCGCCCATGGCGATGCCCACCGTCGCTGTCGCTAGCGCTGGGGCGTCATTGATGCCGTCGCCCACCATCGCCGTGGGGCTGCCACCGGTAAGTTCCCTGATGGCCAGGGCCTTGTCGGCCGGAAGTTGCTCGGCCCTCACGTTGGTGATCCCGGCCTGCCGGGCCAGCGCGTTCGCGGTGCTGGCGTTGTCGCCGGTCAGCATGATCGTGTCAATGCCCTGGGCGCGCAGCAGACGTACCGTTTCTGCGGACTCAGGTCGCAGTTCGTCACGAATGCCGATCAGCCCGGCTATCTGACCGTCGGCTTCGACCACGACGACCGTCATGCCCTCGCCCGCCATTGCATCAGCATCTGGCGAAAGCCCTGCGGGGTCGATCCATCGAACGTTACCGACCCTGACCCGGGCATCTCCGACCTGACCGGTGATGCCGCAGCCGGCTTCTTCGACCACCCCGGATGCCGCGGGCGCGCCCGATACGGTCGCGGCGATCGCCGCCGCCAACGGGTGGGCGCTGGATGCCTCCAAAGCCCCAGCCAGCGACAACAAGTCCCCCCGCGAGATGCCAGGCGAGGTTCGTACGTCCACCACCGCGGGGTCGTTCCGGGTCAGGGTGCCGGTCTTGTCCAGCGCGATCGTGCGAATGGTCCCCAATTGTTCGAACGCTTCGCCCGACTTGATCACGACACCGAACTTCGACGCCGCGCCGATCGCGCTGATCACGGTCACCGGCACCGCGATGGCTAAAGCGCACGGTGACGCCGCGACCAGCACCACCAGAGCTCGTTCGGTCCAGGTCCATGGATCACCGACGATGAACCCGAAGACAACCACCAGGACCGCCACGACCAGCACCACGGGCACCAGCGGGCGGGCGATCCGATCCGACAAACGCGCCCGTTCCCCCTTGCGGGCGTGGGCCTGCTCGACCAGCGCCACGATCTGAGTCAGCGAGTTATCCCGGCCATCCGCGGTGGCCTCGACCTGCAGGGTCGCCGAGCCGTTCACCGACCCCGCCGGCACCTCATCGCCCGGACCCACCTCCACCGGGATCGACTCTCCAGTCACTGCCGATGTGTCGATGCTCGATCGGCCCATCACCACGACCCCATCGGTCGCAACCCGCTCACCAGCGCCGACCACCAGGATGTCCAGCACCTGCACCTCCGCGGCCGGGACCGTCACGTCTCCGCCCAGCCGCGAGATACGAACGGTCTGCGGAATCAGCGCCAGCAGCCCCCGCAGACCGTCCTTCGCACGATCCATCGCCCGGTCCTCAAGAGCCTCGGCCAACGAGAACAAGAAGGCCAGCGCAGCCGCCTCCCCGACATGTCCCAGAAGAACCGCCCCGACCGCCGCGATCGTCATGAGCAGGCCTACGCCGAGTCGGCCGCGAGCCAGCCGCCGGAGAGCGCCCGGCACGAAGGTGTAGGCCCCAGCCGCCAGGGCAACGGCCTGAAGCCCTCCAGCGGCCAGGTCGAGCCCGGCCCATGCCAGACCATAACCGGCAAGCAGAAACACCCCAGAGACCAGCGACGGCAGCAAAGCGGGATCCCGCCACCACGGTGGCCGCACCCCCTCAGTGTCCTCGTCGCGCTCGCCGCGACCATTGGAAGCCGGCTCGCAGCACGCGCCGCCCGGTGTGTGCGCCGCAACTCTCAGGTCTCCGGCGGGTCCGGGTTGGTTTGTTCCAGGTTCCCGCAGCAGACTCATCGGCAAGGAGCCGTCCCCACGTGGAGCGTCCTCGCCGCAGCACTCCCTGCTCACCGGGCCTCTCCCGTCCTGCCAGCACCCGGGCCACAGCACAACGGCACGTCACAGTCCTCATTCACACAGGACACGCCGTCGTCGTAGGCGACCACCGCCTCCACCAGCAACTCCAGCGCTCGCGTCAGATGCGGGTCAGCGATCTCGTACCGCGTCTGCCGGCCCTCGGGCGTTGCCACCACCAATCCGCAGCCGCGCAGGCAGGCCAGATGGTTCGACACATTGGTGCGGGTCAGGCCCAGTGACTCCGACAACCGAGCCGGGTACCCCGGCGCCTCCAGCAACTGGAGCAGAATCCGCGAACGGGTCGGATCGGCCATCGCCCGGCCCAACCGATTCATCACGTCCAACCGGGAAGCAAGAGTCAGCACACACTGACCATACATCGGATGCTGACCTTATGCGTGAGGATGGGTCACCCAGGCAGCCCGGTTTCTTTTGACGCCGCAACGTGGCTCACGCTGATCCCGGCGGTGAGTACGTGGATCGGTGTCGGGTCAGACCGGCAGTGCAAAACTGCTCGCCCACTGCCGTACACCGGCCATTGCGATGTCCCACCAGCCGGTGATCAGCAGCACCCCGATCACCATCATGGTCACCCCGCCGGTGACCTGAATGGCACGATGGTGGCGGCGCACCCAGCCCAGCGTGCCGCCCAGCCGGTCGAAGGCCAGTCCAGCGACAATGAACGGCAGCCCGAGGCCGAGCGCGTAAGCGAAGGCAAGCACGGCGCCGCGCAGCGCAGTGCCCTCGTTCAGGGCCAACGTGAGCACGACCGATAGCGCCGGGCCGATACATGGCGTCCACCCCAGCCCGAACACGATTCCCAGCAGCGGCGACGCCGCCACGCCGGCTCGGGGGAGCACTTGCAGCCGCCACGTCCCGCGACCCCACGGCAGCCAGTCGGTGAACACTAATCCCAGGGCGATGCTCAACACGCCGGCAGCCACCATCAATGGCCGCTGCCACGCGAAGAGCGCGGCACCCACCGAACCCATCAGCGCTCCGGTGGCGACGAACACCGCCGCGAAACCGCCCACGAACCCCAGCGTCCCGAGCAGTACGCGACCCCGCCCGGCCACCCCTTTCGCGCTCTGGCCGGTAGTGATGTCCGCAGCCCCCATCCCGGTGGCGTACGACAGGTAGCCAGGCAGCAGCGGCAGCACGCACGGGGAGAAGAACGACACCAGCCCGGCGAGGAGCGCGATCGGCA
>CAZLJN010000038.1:0-12840 GCA_964559815.1 uncultured Propionibacteriaceae bacterium | reverse complement strand
CTCGGACTCGGCTAGACGCGAAAGGCACACCCATGAGCACCTCGACTCCCCCGCCCTCCCGCCGGGCCGCCCGCGCCGCCGAACTCGCTCGCGCCGAAAAGCGTCGCCGAACCACCAAGATCGCCGTGATCGCCGCCGGCGTGGTCATCGTGGTCGGCGTCGGCATCGCCGCGATCGGGCTGCGCGGTAACACCCCCACTGCTGACGCCGGCGGCCAGGCCTATCTGGCGACCAAGGACAACTTCCGGCTTCCTGGTCTGCTGGACACCGGCAAGACCGTCAGCCTGGCCGACCACAAGGGCAAACCTGTGGTGGTGAACTTCTTCGCGTCCTGGTGTGTGTACTGCAACGAGGAGTTGCCGGGCTTCGTCCAGGTCGCCAAGACCACCGCCGGCACCGTCGACTTCGTCGGCGTGGACACCAATGATCCCGGCGACGGCGTCGCTATGGCGAAGCGCTTCGACCTCGCCGGTGTCGGCTTCGCGCTGGCCCACGACATCGGGGCCAATCCGGCTTCGGATTTGTGGCTGTCCTACGGCTCCCAAGGCCTGCCGGTCACAGCGTTCTACGACAAGGACGGCAAGCTGGTCGACTTCGCCGGCGGCATGCTCACCCAGACCGAACTCGAACAGCGCATCGCCAAGAACTTCGGAATCACCGTCACCGCTCCGGACGCCTCCACGGTGGCTGCGCCAGTGATCCCGTTGATCCCCAAGGGCGTGTACGAACTCCTCAGCGCCCATGGCAACGAACAGACATACTTCGCCGTGGACGTGCGTTCGGCGGCTGACTTCGCCGGTGGGCATCTCTCTGGCGCGAAGAACCTGCCGTCGGCCACCGCCGCGACGGTGGTCTCCCAGGCGTCCGGCTTCAGCAAGGACGGCAGCTACTTCCTCTATGACGCCGACGGGAAGGCCACCGAGCCGATCGCCCAGGCCTTACACGACGCCGGCTTCAAGCACGTTTACTACCTTGAGGGTGGTCTCGCGGCCTGGCAGCAGGCCGGAGGCCCGGTCACGCAGTAGGACCGGTCACGCAGCAGGACCGGCCACCCCGCAACGGGAGCAAGATTCCCCGCGCGCAGGGCAGCCACGATCGGTGGCGTCTAGCCTGTCGCCATGAGCACCGATGCGTCCGCTCCGTCGACCGCTGACTCCCACGAGTTCATCCGGGTACGCGGCGCCCGCGAGCACAACCTGAAGAATGTCGACGTCGACCTGCCCAAGCGGCGGCTGACCGTCTTCACCGGGGTGTCGGGGTCGGGCAAGAGTTCGCTGGTCTTCAGCACCATCGCGGCCGAGTCGCAACGGCTGATCAACGAGACCTACTCGGCCTTCCTGCAAGGGTTCATGCCCAACCTCGATCGTCCCGAGGTGGACGTGCTCGAGGGGCTGACCACGGCGATCATCGTCGATCAGGAGCGGATCGGCGGCAATCCTCGCTCCACCCTCGGCACCCTCACCGACGCCAACGCGATGCTGCGGATCCTGTTCAGCCGGCTCGCCACCCCCGCTTTGGGCACCCCGCAGGCCTACTCCTTCAACGTCGCCACCGTCCATGCCGCCGGAGCGATCACCGTCGAAAAAGGCCCAGGCACGCCGATGAAGAAGAAGGCGTCCTTCACCGCCATCGGCGGCATGTGCCCCCGCTGCGAGGGCCTCGGTGTCATCAATGATCTCGACCTGACCCAGCTCTACGATGAGTCCAAGACCCTGGCCGAGGGCGCCATCCTGGTGCCTGGCTTCAGTGCGGACGGCTGGTACGGACGCATCTACTCCGCGGTCGTCCCCGGCGACAAGCCGATCCGCAGCTTCACCGACCGCCAACTCCACGAGTTCCTCTACGGCGACTCCCGCCGAATCAAGGTCGAGGGCATCAACGTCACCTACGAGGGCCTGGTCCCGCGGATTCAACGCTCGATCCTCAGCAAGGACGTGGACTCGCTCCAGCCGCACGTCCGGGCCTTTGTCGAGCGGGTCGCCACCTTCACCGCCTGCCCCGATTGCGGCGGCACCCGGCTGAACGAAGGCGCCCGCAGCTCAGCCATCAACGGGGTCAGCATCGCCGATGCCTGCGCCATGCAGGTCTCCGACCTGGTGACCTGGGTCCGCGCGATCACCGACCCCGGGGTCGCTCCCCTGGTGGCCAAACTCGGCGATCTGCTCGACGGCTTCATCGCCATCGGGCTGGGCTACCTCAGTCTCGATCGCGCCTCCGGCACCCTGTCCGGCGGCGAGGCCCAGCGAGCGAAGATGGTGCGCCACCTCGGCTCGGCACTCACCGACATCACCTACGTCTTCGACGAGCCGAGCATCGGGCTGCACCCGGCCGACATCGCCCGGGTCAACACCGTCCTGCGCGGGCTGCGCGACAAGGGCAACACGGTGCTGGTCATCGAACACAAGCCCGAAATCATCACCACCGCCGATCATGTGGTCGATCTCGGCCCCGGCGCCGGAACGGCCGGGGGCGAGATCTGCTTCACCGGCACGGTGGACGCGCTGCGCGCCGCCGACACCATCACCGGCCGTCACCTGGACGATCGTGCCCGCCTCAAGTCGTCGGTGCGCAACCCGTCCAAGATGCTCGAACTGCGGCACGTCACCAGCCACAACGTCCGCGACCTGTCGGTGGACCTTCCCCTCGGCGTGCTCACAGTGATCACCGGCGTGGCCGGCTCCGGCAAGAGCTCGCTGATCGACGCCGCCGTCGCCCCGCTGGACGACGTGGTGGTGATCGACCAAGAAGCCATCCGTGGCTCACGCCGCAGCAACCCGGCCACCTACACCGGCGCCCTGGAGCCGATCCGCAAGGCCTTCGCCAAGGCCAACGCGGTCAAACCGGCGCTGTTCAGCGCCAACTCCGAAGGCGCGTGTGGCGCCTGCAACGGCTCGGGGGTGATCACCACCGAGCTCGGCGTGATGGCCAGTGTGGAGACAACCTGCGACGTCTGCGGCGGCCGGCGCTTCGACGCCTCGGTGCTCGACTTCCACCTCGGCGGACTCAGCATCGCCGACGTCCTCGACCTCTCCGCGGACGAGGCCGCCACCTTCTTCGCCACCGACGCACCGGTGCCGGCCGCCCGTGCGATCGCCGATCGGCTGGTCTCGGTCGGGCTGGGCTATTTGCGACTGGGCCAACCGTTGACCACCTTGTCCGGCGGTGAGCGGCAACGGCTGAAGCTGGCCGTTCAACTGGCCAACCCGGCGGCCATCTACGTGCTGGACGAACCCACGGTCGGCCTTCACCTGGCCGATGTCGACAACCTCCTCGGACTGCTCGACCGGCTGGTCGACTCCGGGCTATCGGTGATCGTGATCGAGCACCACCAGGCCGTGATGGCTCACGCCGACTGGATCGTCGACCTCGGCCCCGGCGCCGGGCACGACGGCGGGCAGGTCGTGTTCTCCGGGCCGCCGGCCGACCTGGTCGAATCCCAGGCCACCATCACCGGGCAGTACCTGGCGGCCTACCTCGGGACGTGAATTGCAACAGCCCTGGTCAAGGGGTGCTCGACCAGGGCTGTCGCGAAACGATAACTACGCCGACTGCAGTTCTCGGTGCTTCTCCCTAGAAAGTGCGTAGAAGAACAGCGCCACCGGTCGGTACATCACATGGGCGAACTTGGTGAACGGCATGAACAGCACCAACTCCATGGCGATGGCCACATGCACCAGGAACAACACGTACGCCCACGGCTGCGGATGCGCCTGCGGAAGGTACAGCGAGACCTCGATGATGAAGCCGGTCAAGCCGGTCAGCCACAGCATCCCCAGGAACAACCAGTCCGACGGTGACGTGTGCTGCGCAGCGGCACTGACCTTCTGGAAGCGGTTGATCGCGAACCACGTCACGCCGTACATCATCGCCAGCCCGCCAACCGTCCCGACGAGCCGCGCGATCGGCGAGATAACGATATCGGCCACCGCCTCCGGCACACCGATGAGGTCGCCACCATAGTGGATCAGCGTGGCCGCGAACAGCGCCAGGAAGCCCCACAGTGTCAGCGAGTGGATCAACCAGCGGCGGCGGTACAACGGTTCGACCGGGTTGTCGTCGGCGCAGTCCTCGCGGTAACGCTTCTGCCCCAGCGACTCCACACCGATGGCGTACCACAGCGCCCGCAGGGTGCTCCCCCAGGCCTGCTTCGAGCCGAACAGCGAGCTGCCGGTGACCTCGTCCCGCTTGGCCGTGGCCACCGCCATCATCGCCAGATTGAACACCGCAATCACGGCGACCAGGATCATCACCACCAAGCCGACGGTATGGATCCATTCGTAGGGAACGCCGAACACCAAGCGCTCGGCCGGGTCGGCCTTCACCGAGGCGAAGAACCCACCGAAGACCAGCAGACCCAGCAGCGAGATCACCGCGGCGGCCACCGGGGAGGTGTACATCGCCCGGGCCACGCCGGACTTATCCAGTTTGGCGATCGCGTAGCGACGTGCGGTCGCCATGAACTCGGCCGGATCGGCTTCCTGCGGGCAGCGCTCGGTGCACATGCCGCACTGGTAGCAGGTCCACAGTTCCTTGCTGGTCACCAACTCGTCGGTCAGGCCTACCTGCGCCAGCCGGATGAACCGGCGCGGGAAGGTGGCGTCATTGTCGGCCAGTGGGCAGATCGCGGTGCAGTTGCCACAGGAGTAGCACGCGTTGATGTCGGGAGCACCGAACTTCTGCAGGTCGGTGATCAGATTCGGGTTGACCATCGTGGCCATGACTAGACCTGCCTTCCGGTGGCTGCGTAGGTGAAGAAGCCGTCATCGTCAGCGTCCTTGCTCTCGGCGAGGAAGCCGTAACGGCGCATGCCCATCACCCAGTAGACGACCTCGCTGGCCGGGGCACCGATCTGCTCGGCGATCTGCGGGATGGTCAACGGCTCGTCGGCCACCGCCGCCAGAATCGGGGCGTGCATCTGCATCTCTTCGCGGATCACTTCTCGCGGATCCCGCAAGATCTGGCTCATGACACCGGCTCCTTCACAACCTCGACGATCGGTCCTTCGATCAGTTCCTCAATGGCTGCCCGCATCTGCGCGTCGGTGTAGCCCAGCAGATCGATGGCATCGACCCCACACAGCGGGACGCAACTGCCACAGCCCTTACATGTCGACGGGTCAACCGAGGCGACCTGGCGGCCGTTCCACTCGATCATGGTGATCGACTCGTACGGACAGACCCCCAGGCATTCGCCGCTCCCCACGCACTTCTCCGGGTCGACCACGGCCACCAAGGGCTCCAGCTCGGCGTAGCCCTTCTTCAGCAGCGCCGCGCTTTGCGCCACGGCGGCCAGACCGGCCTGCACGCTCTCGGCCGAGGTACGCGGCGCCTGGCAGCAGCCGGCGATCATCACGCCGTCGACCACCGTCTCCACCGGACGCAGCTTGGGATGGATCTCGTTGAAGAACCCGTCCGTGCCCAGCGGCAGCTTCAGCAGGTCGATCAGCGACTTGTTCTCCCGGGGCACCATGCCGGTGACCAGCACCACCAAGTCGACCGGAATGGTCACTTCATGGCTGGTGGTCAACAGGTCGGTGACCGTGACCCCCAGGCCGCCCTTGGGCAACTTCTCCACCGTGGGCGGCGCATCGTCGGCGAACTTCACATACGTGGAGCCGGCTCCGCGCGAAGCGCCGTACTCGAGTTCGAACTTGCCGTAGGCGCGGACGTCCCGATACAGGTGGTACTGCCGGATCGAGGGATCCACCTTGCCGACCAGCAGCGAGGAGTGGATCGCCGCGGTGCAGCAGTACTTCGAGCAGTACTCGTTGCCGCCGGCCTCCTGCCGTGAACCCACGCAGTAGATGTAGGCCACCGAGCGAACCGGACGCCCCTGGTAGGACAGCCTGCCCACCGCGGGAGCGGCATCGATCAGTTCCTTGAACTCGGGCAGGGTGACCACCCCGTCCATGCCGTAGCCGTACTCGCCCTCGTCGGGGTTGTAGGAGTCGAACCCGGTGGCCACGATGATCGAGCCGACGTCCAGGCTGAGTTCCTTGTCGCCACCTTCACGATGCAGGGTGATGCCGACGGTGTAGTTGCCGAAAGTCCCAGCCTTACTGGTCAGTTCGGCGTTGGTGTACACGGTGATGTCGCGACGGTCCTTGATCTGGGCCATCAGTGAGGCGATCTGTTCCTTGCCGGAGGCATCGGAGGGGAAGGTGGCACCGAGCCGGCCCATCCATCCGCCCACCTCGGGGGCTTTCTCCACCACGACCGCCTCCAGACCGATGTCGGCCAGACCGATCGCGGCGCGCAGGCCGGCGATTCCGCCACCGATCACCAACGACCGCTGGACGGTGTCGAACCGCAGCGGTTCGAGCTCATCCGACAGCCGAGTCTTGGCCACGGCTGAGCGGACCAGACCGATCACTTTCTCAGTGGCGCCTTCGCGGTCGTGCTGATGCGCCCACGACGCCTGCTCCCGGACGTTTGCCTGGGTGTAGGCGTAGGGATTCATCCCGGCCCGCTTGGCGACATTGCGGAAGGTGACCTGGTGCAGCTTCGGCGAGCAGGACGCGACCACCAGCCCGTCCAGACCCTTCTCCTTGATGGCATCGATCATGTCGTGCTGGGTGCCATCGGAGCAGGCGAACAACTCGGTGGTGGAGACCACCACGCCCGGCTCGTCGATCAGGGCGTCACGGACGGCCTCGACGTCGACATAGTCGGAGATGTTGCCGCCGCAGTGGCAGATGTAGACACCGATCTTGCGATCGTCCGCCGGGGTGTCCGACGTGGGTTCCTTGGCGGTCATACCAGCGCCTCCTCAGCGGCGAAGTGGTGGTGCTCCAGGTGGGCGGCCACTTGGGCGACCGCCGCGCCGGCATGAAGGATGGTGTCCACGATGTCCTTGGCACCGGCAGAGGTGCCGGCCACGAAGACGCCGGGGATGTTGGTCTGCCCCGGACTCAGCTCGGCACTGGGCTCGGCGACGTAGTAGTACTCGTCGAGTCCGAGCGGGGTGTCGGCGAACAGCTTCTCCACATCGCGGTTCGGCTGGATGCCGACCGCGAGCACGACCAGGTCGTAGCTGGCTTCGACGATTCCGCCGCCGTTGTCGATGTCCTCGTAGCGGACCAGCAGATCACCATTGGGTTCCTCGGTGATCTTGGCCACCCGTCCCTTGATGTACTGGGCTCCCATGTCGCGAGCCTGGACGTAGAACTCCTCGTAGCGCTTCCCGGCGGCCCGCATGTCCATGTAGTGCATGGTCACGTCGGCCAAGGGCAGGGCGCCCATGATCAGCTGGTTCTGCTTGATGGAGTACATGCAGCAGAACTTCGAGCACAGCGGGTTGCCGACGGTCTTGTCGCGCGAGCCGGTGCAGGAGATGTAGGCGATCCGGTCAGGCACCTTGCCGTCACCGGGCCGCAGCACCGTGTTGAACGGACGGGTCGGAGCCAGCAGGCGGTCCATCTGCATCGCGGTGATCACGTTGGGGTAGGTACCGAAGCCGTACTCGGGCTTCAGATCGGCGGCGAAGAGCTTGTGCCCGGTGGAGACCACCACCGCCCCCACCTCGATGTCGGTGAGCTTGTCCCGCTGCGACATGTCGATGGCGAACGCCGGGCACTTCTTGACGCACTCCTGGCATTCGGAGCACACCCCGCAGTCCAGACAGGAGCCGGACCCGGTATGGGCCTGGTCCTCGCTGAGCGGCGCCTCGATCTCGCTGAAGTCGCTCGGGTTCGTCACCAGGTTCACCGCGCCGGTGACCGGATCGCGGTGGGTGATCCGGCTGTGACGACCCAGCACATCGCGGTGCTTGGTGGTCGACAGCTTGGAGTCCAACTCGAAACCGTCCAACGGCTGACCGGCCAGGAAACGATCGACCATGTGCGCTGCCCGCCGACCTGAACCGACGGCCCGGGTGATGGTGGACAAGCCACTGGCCGCGTCGCCGGCTGCGAACAGCCACTTGGCCTTGGTCTGCAAGGAGCGGCGGTTGGCCGCGATCCGGGTCTTGTTGCCGACCCCGGCAAGTTCGGCGAACAGGCTGTCGTCCGGCTCGAGTCCGGGGCAGCTGATCACCACATCGGCGTCCAAGGTGCTCACCGCCGAGGCCGGAGCTGAGGTTGCCGCGGCGGCGCTGGCGCCGTCCTCGGATTCGTTCTCCTCGGTATCGGCCGCCGCCGCGGTCGACTCCGTGGCCGGAACGCAGTGCAGCGTGGCGGCGCTGCCCGCGCTGATCTCGGCGACCGTAGTGCCGAGAACAACCTTCACACCTTCAGCAACAGCCTCGGTGTATTCGACCTCGTTGCAGGCCAGGGCGCCGGGCTTGGCGGCCTCTGCCACCACAGTGGCTTCGCTGGCTCCCAGCCGCAGGGCGGTCCGGGCAGCGTTCATGGCAACCACGTCGCCACCGATGACCACCACACGCTTACCGTCCAAGCGGGCGGCCTGATCTGCGGCAGCGTCCTTCAGGAAGGCGAGGCCGGAGATCACATTCGCCGCATCCGCCCCGGGCACGGACCAGGCCGCTTCGCGGGAGGCGCCGGTGGCAAGGACCACTGCGTCGTAGCCGGAATCCTTCAGGGCCTGCAGATCACTGACCGGGGAGTTGCAGATGATCTCCACGCCGAGGGCGTCCAGGTTGGCCAGGTCGGCATCCACGACGTCCTTGGGTAGCCGGAAGGCGGGGATGCCGTGGCGCAGGTGTCCACCGGCGGTGGCCTGGGCCTCAAGGATGGTCACCTTGTGGCCCAACCGGGCCAGCTGCCAGGCGGCGGTGACGCCGGCCGGGCCGGAGCCGATGATCGCCACCGACTTACCGGTGGTAGCGGCCGCGGTGACGCCCGGGCCTTCGGCCTCGGCGTAGTGCCGGTCGGCCACGAAGCGCTTGATCATTCGGATCGGGACGGTGCCTTCGACCTGCCCGCGGGTGCAGCCGTTTTCGCACGGCGCGTAGCAAGAGCGGCCCAGCGTGCCCACCAGCGGCGTGGCGTCCAGATTGAGCTGGAAGGCCTCTTCGTACTTGCCCGTGCGGGTCAGCGACACATAGCCATGAGCCTTGATCCCGGCGGGACAGGCGGCGATACACGGCGAGGTGCCGGCTCGATCCAGCACGGCCTTCTTGGGAACGGCTTGGGGAAATGCGATGTAGGCGGAGCGACGCGGGGCCAAATCGGCGTTGAACTGGTCGGGAACCGCGACGCTGCACTCCTTCTGGCAGACATCGCACCCGGTGCAGGCGGACCAGTCGACGAACTTGGCCTTCTCCCGAACGCGGACATTGAATCGGCCGTCAGCATTTCTGCTTATGTTCTCGACTTCGCTGTACGCCAGGGTCTTGATGTTCGGGTGGTTAATCGTGGTCGACATTTTCGGGCCGGAGATGCAGGAGGCGCAGTCCAGGGTCGGAAACACCTTGCTGAGCAAGATCATCCGGCCACCGACGCTGGCCTCCTTCTCCACCAGAAGTACCTGGTAGCCCATGTCGGCCAGCTTGATCGACGACTCCATGCCGCCGATTCCGCTGCCCACCACGAGGACGTCGTAGTCCATCGCTTTCTCCTTGCTTGTCGCGCCGCTGCGCAGGGTCAGATGAAGAGGTTGACGTTCGACTCGTCGGCTTCGCCCAGGTAGGTAGCGACGCCGGCGTATTCGATGCCGTCGATGAGTTCGTCCTTGCTGATGCCGAGGACGTCCATGGACATGGTGCAGGCGATCATCTTGATGCCCTGCTCCTGCGCGGTGGAGATCAATTCGGCAACTGTCATCACATTCTCGGACTTCATGACCTTCTTCATCATGAAACGCCCAGCACCACCGAAGTTGAATTTCGAAAGTCCGAGCTTCTCGGCATGCTTGGGGAGCATTCCACCAAACATATTCTGAAGGAAGCTATTATCCGACTTGCCACCGGCAGGCTTCTGCTCCTTGCGCAATGCAGACAGTCCCCAGAATGTGAAGAACATCGTTACTTCATCATCCATTGCGGCCGCGCCGTTCGCGATGATGAACGCCGCCATCATCCGATCGTAGTCACCGCTGAATACAATGATCGTCTTCTTTGACATCTTCGTCACTTGCTTTCTCTGGTGTTGAGAGTTGTTACGCCACGGAGGCGTCCGCGTCGAGACGCTTCAACGCCTCGGAGAACTCGCGCATGTAGTTGGCGAACGGCTCGGCACACACCGAACAGACCGCGGCCATCTTCAGGCGCTGCGCAGGGATGCCCTTGGCTGCCATCAACTCCTGGGTCTGGGCGATGATGTGCGCGGTACGTTCGGCGCAATCGGGCAGATAGGAGCACTCTTCCCCGTCGGAGGCGACGAAGACACCGTCGAACCCCTTCTCAAGTGCATGTATGAGCCAGGATGGCTTGAGTCCGCTGCTGCAGGGAACCGGCATGGTCTGCACCGTCGCTGGATACTCCAAGTGTCGACTTCCGGCCAGGTCGATGCCTGGGTCGGAGATGTTGATCGTGGAGAAGACCAGGATCCGCGGTGAGCTGCCGGGCTGATGTGAACCCGACATGGTGCGCCTACTTCGCTTTGCGCAGGAAGAGGTGGATCGCGCCTGCCTCTTCGAACGAGCCCAGGAAATCGTGACCCATCTTCCGACACCAGGCCGGAATGTCCTTCAGGGTGCCGGAATCGGTGGCCAGCACCTCCATGACATTACCGACAGTGACCCCGGCGATCTGCTTCTTGGCCGCCAAGATGGGGCCGGGGCAGGAGACACCCCGCGCGTCGACGACGACGGGGGATGCGATGGCCTTGAGTTCTTCCACGGACGCTGACATTGCCTTGGTTCTCCTTCATCTCATGAGCAACTTTGCTCATTGCGTTCAGCGTACACCCCCGGGGGCATATGAACCGACCAAAATCCCAAGTGGCGACAGGTATTCCGGCCCTTGTCGGCACCCATTTTCGACGCGCCGATGTTGTGGATTTCGGCCCGGCGGCATCGCCCCTAGCTGCGGGCGTAGGCCCGGGCCAGCGAAGCCCCCACCGCGGCGTTGTGCTTGACCAGCGCGATGTTCGCGCGCAGAGATTCGCCGCCAGAGAGTTCCACGATGCGACCCAACAGGTACGGGGTGATCGAGGCCCCGGTGATCCCGAGCCGGTCGGCCTCCGCGAGGGCCTGTTCGATCAAGGCACCGATTTGAGCCTGCGGGATCTCGTCGGCCTCAGGGATCGGATTGGCAACCACCACTCCACCGGACAACCCGAGGCCCCACTTGGCCCGCATGGCTCCGGCGATGTCGTTGACGTCATCGAGACGCAGCGGGGCGGTGAAACCACTGGAGCGGGAGTAGAAGGAAGGGAACTCATCACTGCCGACGCTGATGACCGGGACTCCCAGGGTCTCCAGGACCTCGAGCGTGCGTCCGATATCCAGCAGCGACTTCACGCCGGCGCTGACCACCGCCACATCGGTCAGGCTCAACTCGGTGAGGTCGGCAGAAACGTCCAGGCTCGACTCTCCCCCGCGATGCACGCCGCCCAGGCCGCCGGTGACGAACACCTTGATGCCGGCCAATGCGGCCAGCCGCATGGTGGCGGCCACAGTGGTGGCACCATGCAGGCCGCACGCGACCACGTACGGCAGGTCGCGGATGCTGACCTTGCGCACGCCGTCGGCGGAGCCGAGCAGGTCGAGCTGCTCATCATTGAGTCCGATCCTCGGCACGCCGTCGAGAATCGCGATGGTTGCCGGCACCGCACCTGCGTCACGAATGATCTGCTCGACCTCGCGGGCGGTCTGGACGTTCTTGGGGTACGGCATGCCGTGGCTGATGATGGTCGATTCCAGGGCAACCACCGCACGCCCCTCATCGAGGGCCGTACGCACGTCGTCGGAGAGCGCGAGCATGGGGTGGAAGTGGGTCATCGGTTGGCTCCTGGGGCGTCATGGAGGGCTTGAGCGAACGCGACCCCGAGGTCGGCACGCACGGTCTGGGGACTGGCCACGGTCAACGCAGCCGCAAGCTGACCCTGACGAGCAGCCTGGGCCGGCTCCGCGCCGGCGATGAGTCCATGGACGAACCCGGCGGTCATCGCATCACCAGCACCAGTGACGTCGATCACTTCCGATGCCGGCCAAACCGCCTCGACAGCGGTATCCGGACCGACCAGCAGGCTGCCGTTGGCACCGCGACTCACCCACACATAGGTGACGCCGCGTTTCTGCAGACGACGAGCGGCGGCGATGATCGAGGTCGTATCGTCACTGACTTCGGCGCCGGTCAGGGCGGCCAACTCGTCCACGTTCGGCTTGATGGCGAATACCGGACGCGTGGGGCCGAGCACCGGCGCCAACCGCGCCGCCTTGGCCACACTCACCGGCTCGACCACGGTGGTCACCTCGGCCGTGCCGGCGACCGCCAACACCCAGTCGATGACGGCGGGCGGCAGGTTGCCGTCCACCACTACCACCGACGCGCGTTCGATCACGTCCTGATTGCGCGACACAGTGGTCACGTCCAACCGGTCGGTGGCCAGCATGTCGGACTGCCCGACGATCAACTCCCCGGACACATCCAGAGCAGCAAGGTAACTGCCGGTGTCGTGGGCGCTGAAGATGATCCGGCTCATGTCGACACCCGCTTCCGCGGTATAGGAGACCAGGTCACGTCCCGGCTGGTCCAGCCCGACGGCAGCGATCAGAGCCACCGGCGACCCGAGGCGAGCAAGGTTCTCGGCGATATTGCGTCCCACGCCGCCGGGCGTGCGACTGATCGAGGAAGGATTGGAGGTGTAGAGGCGCATGGCTTCGTTGCTGCGTGCCTTGACGTCCCAGACGGCGCCGCCGATCACCAGCGCTCCGGGCTCATTTCGGAGCAGGTAGCCCCGACCCACAATCTCACCTTTGGCGGTCAGTGAGGACAGCG
>CAZLJN010000037.1:0-12900 GCA_964559815.1 uncultured Propionibacteriaceae bacterium | reverse complement strand
CGTACCTGCGCAGGTACGCCGCGCACTGGGACTGGGTGCGGCTGTCGCTCGGCCAGCGACCGGAGACCGCGCCGGACGCCTGGGTGTCGCTGCGCGACGCCCAGGACACGTACTGGACGCACGACTGGATCGCCGGTCGCGAATGGACGGGGCGCCCCTGGGTGCGCAACCTCGAGCGCTGGCTGGTGCAGGTGGACGCGCCGGGCGCGATCGCGCACCGGTCGATGGCCGACAAGCACACGGCCGACCCGACGCGCGAGAACGGCACCGCCTACGAAGGCCTGCGGACCGACCGGGCCTCCGGCAACCGCTCGCTGGCGTTCCGGCTCGACGAGCGGTTCCTGCCCGCGGACCGCCCGGCACGCGTGCTGGTCAAGGCCACCTACCTCGACCGGGGCAGGGGCAGCTTCCGGCTGCGCCACCCGGACGGCAGCACGCCCGCGGTGACGCTGCAGAACACCAACACGTGGCGGACCGCGACGTTCCTGGTCGCCCTGCGTCCGGACCACTCACTCCCGTCATCGACCGACCTGTGGCTGGACGCGGCCGGCGGCGACCTCCACGTCCGCTTCGTCCGCGTCGTGCGGCTGGACGCCGCCGTCGGCTGAGACCTGCGTTCAACTCAGGACGTGACCTGCTCGACCCGCTGGGCGGCGGCCGCCTGCTCCTTCTCGGCTTCGGCCAGTCGTCGCTCGGCGGCGTCGAGCTCGTCCTCACGCCTGGCCAGCTGGGCGGCGACAGCCTCGACCAGTTCGCGGGCGGAGCGGACCTCGTCCGCTGCCGCCCGGCGGCGCGTGGCGGCTTCGGCGAGTGCCGCCTCGGCGGCGGCCCGTTCCTCCTCGCGGGCCCGGTCTGCGGGATCCGGCTCCGGTGCCGGAGGCTCCGGTGCGACGGCCGGGGCGTCGGGGACGACGAAGGTGAGGTCGCCGAAGCCGGCGTAGGTGTGCGGCCCGTCGAGTCGTCCCTGCTCGACGAGCTCGGCGACGGCGGGATCAGCGAGGACGCCGGCAAGCGTGCCGCGCACCTCGTCCAGCCCCGAGGCGGTCGCGGTGACGCCGATCGTGGCCAGGTGCGCGGCGATGTCCCGCACCACGCGTGCCACCAGCGGGTTGCGCTTCGCGGCCAGCGCGCGGACCGCCGCGAAGTCGCCGCCCGACTGGGCCTCGCGCAGGTCGTGGCCCAGGTTCAGCAGTTCCCGCAGCGAGGTCAGGCTCGAACGGGCCGCGGCGTTCAGGTACCAGGCGCCGGTGGTGGGCCTGCGGAGGACCCGGATCCGCGCCGCCAGGTCCTTGTCGCCGCCCGTCTTCGCCTCGCGGGCCAACTCGTCCCTGCGGGCGACGAAGCCGGCCGGCGGTTGGGCGTACAGCTCGTCGGTCAGTTCCTCGAAGCTCACGGCACCATCATGCCCACCCCCGGCGCCCCGCAACCGGGCGCGACCGCGCATAATGCGGGCATGATCTCGCTGTGGCTGGCCCAGGACCTGGATCGCGCCGGTGTCCGGTGGCGGCCACGAGCAGGCGACCGGTTCACGCTGCGGAGCGCGGAAGTCGTCGGCGAGGTCTTCACGGTCGCCGACATGGTGGTCGAGGCCCGGGAGTACCCGACCGGCACCCTGCTGGCCTTCAACGGCACCACGGAGTGGGCGCTGGACTCCGTCCAGCTCGACCAGGCGCTGTGGTTGCCCCGAGAGGACCAGCTGCGCGAACTGCTCGGCCCCGCCTTCCGCAGCCTGGCCCGGTCGACGACCGGCGAGCACCTGGTACTCGCCGAGGTGCCCGGTCAGCCCGAGCGCCTGTTCAGCGCCGAGGCCGCAGCGGACGCCTACGCCTCCGCCCTGCTCGCCCTGGTGACGGCCGCGAGTCGCTGATACGCAACCACCGCGCTAGCGGCGTTGGGCCCTGCCACGGATCCGGTTCGGCCAGGGCCGAGTCTTGTGGCGTCCGCCGCAGGTCGCAACCCATGCCTCCCCACTGCTCAGGAGCCCCGCTCGTGAGAAGGTCCGGCAGGGCGACGATTGGGAGTCCTCCGGTCTCCCAATCGGACCCAGCTGCTCCAGTTCAGAGTCCGACGACCGCAACTCCTCAATCGAGTCGATCAGAACCAGTCCGCGCACTGCCGCAAGAGCCGAGATTGGCAGGGAACGATCGCGGAAGCCAACTGCCGCCGCGGCACACTCGGCGGAGGGCCGCCCGCTGGCGAGCCAGACCCCCGCGGCAAGACGCTCCTCATGTCGGAGACGCCGGGACCGCCGACGAAGGCACGGCTCAGGCAGCACCATGGTCAGAGGTAGCCCAACGACTAGTGCGATACCCGTCGCCATGGGCACGAAGACCCATCCCTCCCTCACGAAGACGATGAACAGTGGTACGCCAACTGACGCCAGGACAAGACCCACCGCAATCATCATGGTTATCAAGAGCGCCCGAAAGACCTGGCTCGTCTGAATGATGATCACGTAAAGCATGAAGGCATACATCGTGAATAGTGCGACAACTATCACACCGGAGATCGCGGCCTCGCCGACGCTTTCGCCTTGGATAATCCATGATATTGCGACCAACAAGGAGGACGCACATGCACTTGGCCCAAACAGCCGGAGCAGAACTGCGAGCCGGCCGAGCAGGCGCTTCAGGTTCCCGTGAATCGTAAGCAACGGCCCTGCCCGCGCCAGCGCCTCAAGTGCCCCCGGACTTCGACTCACCCGATTCAGTCGACTGCGCACGTGCGCGGTTTCTGCAACCACTCGGGCAAACCGTACCTGGACCGGCTCCACCCATTTTCCGAGATGAGCACATAGCAGAATAGCCATGACCAGAAGGGGTGCCAAGACGATGAGGTCCGAGGGTGACACGCACGCAGCCCTTACATTGGGCACGCTCGCCAATCCGACGAATAGCGTGCCCAATAGATAGAAAAGGAAAGCTCCGGCCAGAGTGCCAGCGACCGACACGTGGCGGGGATTCAGACCCAATCTGATCGGCGACCGCGCGTAAGCTCCGTGCGCTCCGAGGACTGGCCTGTCATTCAGACGCCCGAACGCAAGTGAGGTGCGGCCAGCGACAAGGATGGTCAGACATCCTCCAAAGGCCACAGTCATGATCGTTTCAAAGTTGTTGAGCGTGGCCCCGGCCACCTCGCATGTGAGAGTGAGCCAATTCGAGTATCCCTCGATGCTATTTCTCGCCATTCGGAAATCTATGGATGCACCGAGAACAGCTAACGATACCCATAGGCCGAGCGCTCCCGATGTAAGCACCGACGTGCGGAACCGGATGGCAACGAAGTCGTCCACCCGCACGTCCGGCCCAACCGATGCCGCACTCGAGCCCACTGGGACGCCGGACCCCGCCCGTCCACGAGGAGCGTTCGCCATGTCGCCCGCTAGGGGTGGTCAGCCTGGCTGACAGCCGCCTTCAACGCCGGCACTACAAGGCCCTCCGCGATCGAGATCGGGGTACCCTCCACCAGGATCGTCGGAGTCGCTACGATCCGCGCCACTCCACCCGCGCGATCGGTGGCCGCCTCCACCCAAGGTCGGAATCGACCTTCTGCGATGCAATCGGCGACCTCTTCCGGGCGAGCTCCGGACTCGATCGCAAACTCGATCAGTTGCTGATCGGAGAGGCCAGGACCGCCTTCCTCGGGCTGACGGTTCATCAGAAGCCCGTAGAAGCGGGGAAAGACCCCGGCTTCAGCCGCACATCCTCCCGCCGATGCTGCGCGAGTAGAATAGCCCCCAGGAGAAGTGTAGTCATCCAGGAGCGCAACTGGATGATAGACCACCGTCGCCTTTCCTTCACGCACGAGGCCATCCAGTTCAAGCGAAGTTTCTTGCTCGACCCGCCTGCACACGGGACAGAGGAAGTCAAAGTACTCATCAATCACGACCGGGCCGGTCCCTATTCGAACCCCGTAAGTCACCGGGTCGACTCCTTTCGGCAACTGCTCGGAAGTCAATGGAGCAGACGCGACACTCGGCAATGCTCGGACGACAACCCACCCAACCAATGCCATGACGGCGATAGCGACAGCGATGCCGACGGTAATCTGCCGCCGGCGATTGCGCGCAGACGTCGCAATCACTCTGCGACGGATGTCCTCCCGCGACTCCTTTTCTGCCGGAGACATACTCACACCTCCCTCCGGAATCGGCCTACTGCCCAAACGAGCAAGATGACGGCCAGGCCGCCGACCGCGGCCAACTCAGCCGCGACCGGCGGGTACCAACCGAAGATAGACGGAGCAGCCTCCGGCTGATTGCCGTACGGCAAGCCAGGAAGAGTGCGCCGCATCGCGTCGACGACATAAGTGATGGGGTTTGCCCGCACAACCACGCCGAGCCAGCCAGACACCGTCCCTGGCGGGAACATGGCTCCGGACAGGAAGATCACCGGCATCAGCGCCAGACTCACGACAGTCTGGAACGTCTCGAGCGACCTGATGGTGACGGCCAGGACCAGTCCGAGCGCAGTGAACAACAGGGCTACCAGGAGACACTGCAGCCACACGCCCAACAGCGGAAGACCGTACGGGATGTTGCAGTAGCCCGCGATCAGCCCCATCGGCAGCGCGTAGATCCAGCCGATCGTGGCGCCAGCGGCAGCCAGTCCCCAGACGACAGCGCTTCGAGGAACGGGAGCGCTGAGCACCTGCCTGAGCAAGCCGCGTTGACGATCCCAGACCAGCGACACTCCGATTGAGATCGCTGGCGCCTGAACGCACATGATCAGTACCCCGGGAAACATGTAAGAGCGGAAGCTCTCCATTCCCCGTGCCTCACCAGACAGGGTGGAGTCGAGGCCGGTAGCGAAGACCACCAGGAACATGATCGGTGTGATCAGGCTCAAGACGAGGCGCATGGGTGTCTTCCACAGACGCAACAACTCCCGGCGCCACAGCAGGCCAACCGTACGTACGAACGAAGCTCCGAGTCCCTCGCTGGCATGCCGCATCCCCACTGGGACGAGGGTGCCGGTGTTCACTTCACACCCCCGAGCATGTCGGTCGTCACCAAGTCGACCTCCCGGTCCCGAATCGCGGTGCCAGTGTGGGCAAGGAAGACGTCCTCCAGTGTTGGTCGGACGACGCTCACCTCACGGAACCGGAACGGCGCTGCTCTGAAGATGTCTGTAAGCACGTCGGTGGGCTCCTTGGTGTGAAGGACGACTGTGTCGCTTCGCACCACACAATCTCCCCACCTTTCCCCAAGCCACACGGCGAATCCTTGATTGTCATCGGCCCGGACAACCACCCTGTCGGCGGCGACAGTGGATTTCAGTTCCTGTGGGCTGCCCTCAACCACGAGTTCGCCGTGGTCGAGGATGGCGATCCGGTCACAGACGTCAGCTTCTTCGAGGTGATGTGTGGTCAGGAACACAGTCACGCCCTCCTGTTGCACCAAGGATTGAAGGTAGCTCCACACAGAGCTTCTGGTCTGGGGATCCAGCCCAGTGGTCGGCTCGTCCAGGAACAGGACTCGTGGCTCTGCCAAGATGCCCCGGGCCACTTCGAGTCGACGTCGCATGCCACCGGAAAGCAAGGAGACCCGGGTGTCAGCCCATTCTTGGAGCCCAACCACACTTAGGCATTCATCTATCCGACTTGCACGCCGCCTTTTCGCAATGTTGACAAGGCTTGCCTGAAACCTCAGATTTTCGACGCAATTAAGATCTTCGTCGAGGGTGGTCTCCTGAAAGACGACGCCAATTCTTCGCCGCACGTCGAAGGGTGCGGCGACGATATCTGCCCCAGCAACCGCTCCGTGGCCCGCAGTGGGTCTGACCAATGTTGCCAGCATTCCCACGGTCGTCGACTTTCCTGCTCCGTTCGGCCCAAGAAATCCGAACATCGTGCCCTGCTCAACCCGCAAGTTGAGGTCGGACACTACCTCCGTCGTGCCGTAGTACTTGGTCAGCCCTTCGGTGTGGACCGCCGAGATCATGACTGCACCTCTCCATGGGGGCGGACGGCAAGAGCGGTCAGGAAGGGCGCGAGACTACCTGGTTCACCCACGGGGGTTCCGGCCACCTCCACCCAAGCGTGGGCAGCGAACGGCTCCACCCTGAAGCCCGTGCACCAGTCTGGGGTTACACCCTGCATCCGGCAGTCGATGAAGGTGGCGACCGACCGAAGTAGGCATCCCAGTCCGGCGCATCGCGCGCTTACCGTGCAGGCCGCCGCGCGTGCACGACCCGCCTGGACTGCGCTCGCGGGCCTCGATCGCTTCGCGATCACGGTCAGAACGCGCTCAATCGAAGCGGGGTTCAGCTTGACAATCGGTGTCGCTATTGCCACGGCCAGACACGATCGCAGCCGTTCGGCCATGTTCAGTTTCGCTACCGTCTGCCCCACGGTCGGAACAGTCATCGCCCGATCTCCACGAGAATCCTCTGTGAAAGCAGTTGCTCGGACAAGGTCACGACGTCTGCTCGCACAATCTCAGCGTCAGTACCTGTTTCGCTGGCCAAGGTGCCGGTGACTTCGTCCAGCGAGCGGTTTGCGCCGAGTTCTCGCAAGATCCGGAGCGCCGTTGGGTTGATCTGGAAATACACACCTGTCGCCCGATTCAACAGAATAGCGCCGTCGTGCAACTGGAAGACATCGACATGGTCGGCAATCCTCACCGCCACACCCCCTCTCGTGTTCGCTACCTACGGACGATGGGCTGCGCGCGCCCATCTTTCGGCCTCAAGGGTCGACTGGATAAAGTGAAGATCGTCGGTGCTTGCGGCGCCTGAGTCGATCACTTTTAGGAGTTGCGACCGGTCGACGAGACCGAGATCGGCCAACAGACATTCGGCGAAGTAGCTGGCAACTGCCGAATGGTGGTGCCGCATCGCGATGTGCAGTTCGTTGCTGTACTCTCCCTTGGCGCCACGATCAAAGTAGGCAGCAGGGACGATGCCCGTCAGTGAATCCCGAAGGAGCAGCTTGCGGTATCCATCATCAAGCCGGCTGATGCTGGCCTGCTGCAGAGCGACACTGAAGACGCCCGGCTCCAGGAAGGGCGAGAGCCACCGGTGATGTCCTGTGCTGAAGCGGAGAGTGATGTCGTTGAGCAAGTCTCGCACGTAGGAAAGTGACGACAGCGCCTGGTGTCGGGCACGATCCTCCGAAAGCGGCAGGGGTTTGCGTCGGGCTGACCGCGCAGCCAGATCCCGGACCATTTCCTCCGCGGTTGGCGTTGCCCATCGGGGCAGAGCCAAGCGAACGCCCCAAGACAGATCCATCTCCGTCGGATCGGCGTCGACAAGCGGCCCCCTTGTGAGTTCCGCGGTGATCGAAGTCCGATTCGTCGCGGCCCGGACCAGCTTCCAGACCGGCACGCGGTTCATGAGTGCCGAGCGCGTGACGCGTGGAAAGGCCGGCAGGCCGCTCTGGTGCCACAGCGACCACACCTGAGCCGGCATCGGGGTGAACAGCTCGTCACCCCCGAATCCGGTCAGATGGAGACTCACATCTCGACGCTTGTCGATCCGCGCGACGGCCCGCAGGTGGCGACGTCCGGCGCTCCACAACGCCGGCCCGGCCAAGTCCGCCTCCGGCTTGTCCCTGTCCCCGCTGATGAAGAAGCTCGTCCTCGCGCGATCCGTCGAGATCATCGGCCGAGCCGCCGTGTCGAGGATCGCCCGTTTCGCCCAACGAGTGTCGTCGTTGTCGCCGTCGGCGGGCTCGACATGGTGAGCGTCCACTGAGGCGCCTGCTTCCGCCGCCAGATAGGCCACCGCCGTAGAATCCAGCCCGCCCGAGACATCAACGCCAACCCGGTTCTGTTCTGCGCACAGATCCGCCATCGTGTCGACCAGTGAACTGCGGAGTTGCCTCACGATGGTGCCGCGGTCGAGCACCCCCTTCGGATGGCTCCACCATCGCCGAGTACTCCGACGTCCGGGAGCTACTTCTAGACACTCGCCCACAGTGAGCCGTGATACCCCTTGCCAGATCGTGGAGCCGGACATCGGCCATGGCAGCCCGAGGGTCGACAGCCGTCCGCTGAGCACGCCCAAGTCGGTGGAGAGCCGACAAAGGCCCGCGAGGACATCCAGTCGCGAGGCGACGACGTCACATGCAGAGTTGGTCCAGTACACCTGGACCGAAGGAAAGATCGTCGGGTAGATCACACAGCTGTCCTGCTGGGCGACCACAACCAGCAAGCGGCCAACCAGCGTCGGCAGTAGGCCTTCCAGCGCAGCAAGAGAACCCAGGCGGCCGCTCGCGGCTTCGAACTTGCGCCTCGATGCCGCGCACTCAGCAACCAGCAGAATGTCGCCAAGCCGCGTAGAAGCGCGGCTGGACGCGGAGGCCGTTGCCTTGCTTCCGAAGACGCAGGGGCGGCCCGACCCGTAGTTGAGCAGCCGCTCGTATCCTGAGGGAAGACACGAGGTGGACGCGCGGTCCTGGATCACCAACAACTCATCAAGAGCCATTCGTCGGTTGCCTATTCTCTCGAGTCGGGCCGGGAGACGTCTGTGGCGTCGCCCCAGACGCCCTGTCATGTGCGTCAGATGCAGATCGGTGCCTTCCCGCAGCCGAGGAAGTCACGGCAGGAGCCCCACCACACGCAGCGGGTCAGCGACTCAAAGTCGCCAATCGTCACCAGGGTCGGCGCGACGTATCTGGACATGTTTCACCTCCTCTCCCGGTGTCTTGGTCGGTTCATGCGGCGCTGCCGGTTCAGGCAGCGCCTCGTCTCGGTCGTCGAGCGCAGGGCCTGAGGCGGTCAACCGTCGCTCCAGGCCAGTCGGGCGTATCCGATGCCGGCCACGCCGAGGATCCAGGCGGACAGGGCCACAGCCGAGCTGTCCAGGGGTCGGCGGCTCCCGCTGGAGTTGAGTAACAGACCGGCCGAGGCAAGGCTGGGCAACCATGTCGCCGCAAGCGGCGCGAGCGCCTCGACCACGGGAGGGGCGACGACCAGCACGATGATCGCAGCGGTGAGTGAGCCGACCAGGCTCCGGGCCGCCATGCCGACAGCCATTGCGATCACCCCCATGGCCGTCAAGTGGACGCAGGCGCGCAGGATCATCGCGTGGGCCTGGGGGTCGCCGATCGCCCGGATCGCCATGCCGGCCGCGCCCATCGCAGCGAATGAGAACACGCCGCAAGTGAGGACGAAGACGGTGAGCTTCGCCGCTGCCAGCCCCGATCGCTTCGGTGTGGCCGTCAGGGACGTGTGTATCTGGTTGCCGCGATACTCACTGGTGGAGGCCAGTACACCGAGAACGGCGATGCCGAGCACCGCGTAGTCGGGAACGGCCTGAATGCAGGCGACGACCGACGTCACGCCGATCGCGGCGTTGTTGACCAGGATCGTCACTGCCACCACCGCTGCGGCCAACACTGTCGCGACGAACGTCAACCAGACCTCGGGAAGGGTCCAGAGCTTCAGGACCTCGGCCCTGAACAGCCGGATCACGGCCGGCATCTCACGCGTCCCTACGGACGTATGCAGCGATCGCCAGCGTGCTGGCGGCAACGCCCCACGCCAGGCACACGAGGGCACCGGTCCTCGCGTCCAGCGGCTCGCGCGCGGGCGACTCAGTGAGGAAGGTGGTATACGCGGCAATGTCAGGCAGGTACTTCGCCAGATCCGTGGTCTGGGCGATGAGGAGGCTGAAAGACACCACGGACGCGTTGGTGAGCAACAGGACGAGCGGCAGGACGCCGTTGCGCGAGACCGCAGCCAGGCTGAAGGACAGCAGGACCATCACCACCCAGTACAGCGCGGCACCGGCCATCCGGAAGAACAGGGACGTGCCGAAGTCAGTCGCGTAGCCACCGAGCACCGTGCGCGAAACCCACAGCGTGAGGGGGATCGACACCGCACTCAAGGCCACCACCCAGACGACAAGCACCCCGAGTTTGGCGGCCATCACCCGGATCCGCGCGGGCTCAGCCGCCATCGTCGTGGAGACCTGGCGGGCGCCCCCGATCGCCTGCTCGTTCCGGGCGTACTCGCTGGAGATCGCAATCACGCCAAGCACAACCACGCCGACCACCCCGAAGGTGAGCTGTCCGAAGCCCTCGTTCTCGGTGCCGAGCGAGGTGAGGCCACTCGTGTTACCTGTGCTCAAGGCGCGATGCAGCGTGTTCCCGTTGGCGAAGGCGAGCAGCGGCGGTATCAGGACTGCCATTCCGGACGCGAGCCAGGTGGCCGGCAGGGACGCCAGCTTCATCGCCTCCGACTTCAGAGTGGGCAGGCCGGGCACTGGTCTCTCCTGGTCAACGCGAAGAACGCATCTTCGAGACTCCCGTGGCCGCGAGTGACCTCTGTGAGCGAGCCGGCTGCGGTGACCGTGCCTTCGCTGATCACCACGACGTCGTCGGCCACCTCGGCGAGTTCGCTCATCAGGTGACTGGAGAGCAACACGATCCCGCCCATGCTGGCGCGTTCCCGGACCAACTCCCTGATCCAGCGCACGCCTTCCGGATCCAGCCCGTTCACTGGTTCGTCCAGCACCAGGGTCGAGGGGTCACCGAGCAGCGCCGCTGCTATCCCCAATCGTTGCCCCATCCCGAGGGAGAAAGTCCGCACGCGACGGTTCGCCGCCTGTGACAGGCCGGCGATCTCCAGGACGTCATCGATCCGGGACCTCGCAATCCCATTGCTCGCCGCCACCCAGGCGAGGTGCGCCCGTGCGGTTCTTGACGGATGCGCGCCCGCCCCATCGAGCATCGATCCCACCCGGGTGAGTGGGCGCCGAAGGTCGCGGTAGCGGTGTCCCTCGATGGTCGCGCTGCCACCATGGGCGCGGTCGAGACCAAGGAGAATTCTCAGAGTTGACGACTTGCCCGCACCATTTGGCCCCACGAACCCGGTGACCCGCCCGGGACGAGCCTCGAAGGACACCCCGTGCAGGACTTCTTTCCGTCCATGCCGCTTGACCACCCCATCAACCACAATCACAGCCATGATCTTGGTGAACCCAGCCACGACGGGCGTCAGCCCGGTGGTCCATTTGGCGTCGTCGGCTGGGCCCTGAGTACTACGTCTCCAGGGAGAGATGCCACCGACAGGACTGGGTCGGCCCGGCTATCGTGAAGGCGTGAAGCGCAGCACCCCCCTGCGGATAGTGGCCATAGTCCTTGCGTCGTTGTGCCTGATCGCAATCGTCGCCGTCGGAACCCGGATCAGCGAGGGATTGCTGTCGACGATCGTTCTGGGCCTTTCCCTGGGAACGGGACTGTGGGCGATCGCGCTCTCGCGACGCGACCGCTCAAGGTACGAGCAGTTCGTGCGCGAACAGGTTGCACGGGAATCGGCCCGCGCGGAGCGGCTCGCGTTGGCGACGGAGTTGCACGACGTGGTCTCGCACGGGCTGGGGATGATCACCCTGCGTGCCAGCACCGAGCCCTACCTGACGCGCGACACCGAACTTCGAAGCGCACTGAACGACATCGAGTCGTCGGCCCGTTCGGCGATCCTGAAGCTCCGGGCGATCCTCTCCCTGCTCCGTGACGACGGCCCGGCTGACGCCCAGCCGCCACCGCTCGAGCTTCCCGAACTGGTGGCGCAGGGACGGGCCGCCGGCCTGGAGATTGTCGACGCCACCGGGGATGTCCAGGTCTCCAGCCCCGTGGCACGTCGAGTTCTGGCGCAGGTCGTCCAGGAGAGTTTGGCCAACACGGCCCGGCATGCCGGGCCCACGAAAGTGCAGGTGACGATCGAGCGCCAGGACGACCTGGTTCGCGCCGTGGTACAGGATGAAGGAGTCGCCGCCGGCTGGACCTCTCTGCCCGGTTGCGGGGCCGGCCTCAACACGATGCGCGAACGCTGCGAACACATGGGCGGGCAACTCCAGATCAGGGCCGAACCGACCGGTTTCACGGTCATCGCCGAACTTCCCGATCCGCGGGACCCGGCATGAACCAGGCCAGCCCCCAGGGAATTCGAGTGCTCGTCGTCGACGACCAGGCGTTGCTCCGGCGATCACTCGCGACGATTATCGCCGCTCAACCCGGTCTTGCTGTTGTCGGTGAGAGCGGTGACGGCGCAGATGCCATTTCGCAGGCTGTCGACCTGCGCCCCGACGTGGTGCTGATGGACATCAATATGCCGGGAGAGATCGACGGAGTGGAAGCGACCAGGGCCATCTGCGCAAATCCCGCGCTGAACGCCACGAGAGTCTGCATTCTCACCATGTTCGAGGACGACGACTACGTGTTCCAGGCGCTCCGGGCGGGCGCGTCAGGCTATCTGTTGAAGGACACCCCACCCGAAGGCGTCATCGATTCGATCCGAGCCCTTCACTGCGGCAGATCATCGCTCTCCCCGGGAGTCCTGAGGACCGTTGCGTCCCACTGCCCGGCCACGAGCGGCCCGACAGCGCAGGTGGCCGGCCTGACCCCGCGCCAGACGCAGATCCTCAAGCTGATCGCCGAGGGCCTGTCGAACGACCAGATCGAACGCGAGCTGTTCATCAGCCGGTCGACCCTGAAGTCACACATCGCGGCACTGATCCAGAGGCTCGGCGCTCGGGACCGGGCACAGCTGGTGATCGCCGCATATGAGAGCGACCTTGTGCGGCGGCGCTGACCGGCCGGCTACACCACCAGCTCGGTCTCGGAGCGGGGGACGCCCAGGGGCGCGGTGAAGCCGTTCATGATGCTGGCGAGGCGGAAGGCGCGCTCGTCGCGGTAGAGCTGCTCCATGCTGAGCGGCTTGCCGTCCGGGCCGGACAAGGGGATTCGCCAGTTCGGGTACTCCTTGTCAGTGCCGGGCTGGTTCTGGGTGCGACGGTCGCCGACGGCGTCGGTGAGGGCTGCGCACAGCACCCGGGACGGCGTGGCGACCAGGTAGCGGTGCAGCGCCTGGACGATCTCGTCGGTCGTCGCCGGGTCGGCAGCCAGGAACCCTCGCTCGCGCAGCGCGTCGAGGAACGCCTCCCGCTCCCGTTCGGC
>CAZLJN010000036.1:0-13055 GCA_964559815.1 uncultured Propionibacteriaceae bacterium | reverse complement strand
GTGGAAAGCACGCCGGCACCAGCGCCGTCCGATGAGCGTGGGCACGATGCGCCCGGCCTGAGGGTGCGTCCCTGCGCCGGCCCGCACGAATGGCCGGCGTTGGTGGCGATCTGGCGGCGGTCGGTGGAGGCCACCCACCACTTCCTGAGCGCCGACGACATCGACGCGATCGAACGGCAGCTGATTCCGCGCTACCTTCCGGCCGTCGAGATCACCGTGGCGGAACTCTCGCAGGGCATCGTCGGCTTCAGTGGGCTGGCGGACGGCAGACTCGAAATGCTCTTCGTCGACTCCGACGCCCGGGGCAGCGGGGTGGGCTCGGCGCTGTTGCGCGCCGCCGTCCGCACCCATCCCGGTCTTGGCCTGGACGTCAACGAGCAGAATCCCGACGCGCTCGCGTTCTACCGGCGGCACGGTTTCGAGGTGGTGGGACGCAGCGCGACCGACCAGGACGGGCGTCCGTTCCCGCTGCTGCACCTTGCCCGGCGGCCGGCCGATGCAACCGAGATCACCCTCGTGGTGGTGATGGGCGTCGCCGGAGCAGGAAAGTCCACCGTCGGCGTGGCGCTGGCCGACGCTCTGGGGTGGGACTTTCAAGAAGGCGACGAGCTGCACCCGCCGGCCAACATCGCCAAGATGGCCGCCGGCCAACCATTGAACGACGCGGACCGGGAGCCGTGGTTAGCGCGGATCGCCTCCTGGATCGCCGACCACCGGGAGAACCGCACCCGTGGAGTGATCACCTGCTCTGCCCTCAAGGCCGACTACCGCCGACTTCTGGCCGGCGATGGTGTGGGGTTCGTCCACCTGGAGCTCGACCGGGACGTCCTTGCCGAGCGGCTGGCCCGACGCACCGGTCATTTCCTGGACCCGTCGCTGCTCGACTCGCAACTACAGACACTCCAACCGCTGACCAGCGCAGAGGCCGGCCTCACGATCGACGCCGGCCAGCCCACCGATCAGCTTGTCGACCAGATCATCGGCGGCCTCGATCTCACCCGCGGCCCGCTCCCTCCGCAACCCTGATCGTCCGAGCGTCCTACCGCACGGCGGAGCCGAGCAACACCGTGACCGACGAGCGAAGTCGGCAGCGCGACGCCGGTGCGCTGGCTACGGTGGAACGGTGGAGAACACGCCTGCGCAGCCGATGTTCGACGAACACGAGCATGAAGACGCCCTGGAACCCCGGCATCTGATCAGACGCTCGGACGTGGTTGCGCGCGCCGGCATTCTGATGCTGGGTGCGGGGACGTCCGGCCTGCGGGTGCGGGAGTTGATGCGTGCGGTCGCCCAGACCGTCGGGTTGAAGCAGATCCGGGCGCAGGTCACCTTCACCGACATCGTGCTCACGGTGCAGCGGCGCGGCGCGTTCCGCACCCAGGTGGCCGAAATCAGTGCGCCGGGGGTGAACGCCCACCGGATCGCGATGCTGCACAAGCTCGCCCTCACCCTGCCCGAGCGCGCCACGGTCGCCGAAGTGGACGTGATGCTCGACGAGGTCGAACACACTCCGCGGCTCTATCCCTCCTGGGTGCTGGTGCTGCTCACTGCCCTGGCGTGTGTGTCGGTGACCGTCCTCAACGGCGGCAGCTGGCGCGAAGTCGCCGCCGTCCTGCCGGCGTCGGCGCTGGCGTTCTGGTTGAACCGGTTCCTCGCCACCCGTCAGCTCAACCACCTCGCGGTGGTGATGGCCTCGGCAGCGGCCGCCACCGGGCTGTTTCTGGGGTTCACCGCCCTGCTCGATCTGGCCCTGGGCGGACCGAGCGACCGGATGGCCGCCGGTCTGGTATGTGCGGCCATCTTCTTGATCCCCGGCTTCCCGATGGTCACCGCCGGGCTCGACCTGGCCCGCATCGACCTGATGGCCGGGGTGCCGCGACTGGCCTACGCGATGATGGTGCTGCTCGCCCTGACCATGGGCGTGTGGGTGATGATCTCGATCACCGGGGTCTCCCCCGACCCGGTCCCCGCCCTTGTCGGACCAGTGTGGGCGGTGTGGCTCTCCTATGCGCTGGCCAGCTTCTTCGCCGTCCTGGGCTGGGCGATCATGTTCAACTCGCCGCTGTCGATGGCGGTGGCGTCCGGGGTGATCGCGGTGCTGGGCAACCTGCCGCGGCTGTGGCTGATCGAAGCCGGAGTGAAGCCGCACATTGCCACCTTCATCGCCTGCTTCTTCATGGGCGTGCTCTGTGCGATCGCCGCCGGGCTGTTCGACATGGAGAAGATCATCATGACCGTGCCCACCCTGCTGGTCTCGATCCCGGGCTCGGCCGCGCTGCGCACCCTGGTCTCCTTCGACCAGGCCGACGTCGTCCGCGCGCTGGCCAGTGGAGTCGAGACCGTCCTGGTCGCGATCGCGATGGTGGCCGGCCTGGCCGGCGCGCGCATGCTCACCGACCCCGAATGGGCCTTCACCCGCTCCGACCCGCCCACCTCAGGACGGGCGATCGTCCGCCACCTGTTCGGACGCCGCTGAGGTCGGCTCGGGCCTCAGTTGGCCCAGATGATGGGCTCGGCCTCGCTGACCATCAGCTCACCGAAGGCCACTTCGCGCGGCATCCCCTGGACGAGGTAGGGAATCACGATCTCCAACGCGACCCCTTCGCGGTGCTCCAGCACCAGCCGGATCGCGTCGGTGCCCAGGTCAGGCAGATGGACGTCAGCGACCACCGCGGTGGCGCGCAAATCGTCGCGCTTCTCGGTGAGGCCCGCGTGGAGCACCTCGATCACTTCTTCGGATTCGGGCTTGTCATCGCCGATATCGGCGGCCGCCATGCTCTGCTCACCATCGGTGCCGACCACGAAGGCGAACGGGAAGAACTCGCCGCGCGCCACCAGCTGATGCTCGGCGAAGTCCCATACCGGCTCCACCAGACCGTCCAGGTCGTCCTGGGCCGGTTCGCTGATTTCTTCACGCCACGACGTCATCACATCTCCTCATCTGCTGGGCGATACCCATCCTGACACCCCGGCTTAGACTGCAAGAAGTTCTGCCTCCACCTGACCAGCAGAAAGGACGGCAATGAACACCATCCCCACCCGCACCCTCGGTACCGCTTCCGCGATCGAGGTGTCCGCGCTCGGCCTGGGCTGCATGGGCATGAGCGAGTTCTACGGCGCTCCCGACGAAGCCTCCGGCCTGGCCACCATTCGGCGTGCGCTCGACCTGGGCGTCACCTTCCTCGACACCGCCGACATGTACGGCCCCTTCACCAACGAACGCCTGGTCGGACGCGCCATCGCCGGACGCCGCGACGAGGTGCAATTGGCCACCAAGTTCGGCAACGAGCGCCTGCCCGACGGCACCCGCCTGGGCATCAACGGACGTCCCGAGTACGTCCGTGCCGCCTGCGACGCGTCCCTGGAACGCCTCGGTGTCGACGTGATCGACCTGTACTACCAGCACCGGGTCGACAAGAACGTGCCCATCGAGGAGACCGTCGGCGCCATGGCCGAGCTGGTGAGCGCCGGCAAGGTGCGCCATCTGGGCTTGTCGGAGGCGTCGGCGGCGACCATTCGCCGGGCTCACGCCGTCCATCCGATCACCGCGCTGCAGACCGAGTACTCGCTGTTCACCCGCGATCTGGAGGACGAGATCCTGCCGGTGCTGCGCGAACTGGGCATCGGGCTGGTGCCCTACTCCCCGCTCGGACGCGGCATTCTGACCGGCGCCCTGAAGCTCGCCAGCGAACAGGAATCCCGCGGCAGCGCGTACTTCCCGCGTTACTCCGGCGACAACCTCGAAGCCAACCTGCGACTGGTGGCTGCGGTCAGCGCCATCGCCGAAGCGAAGGGCTGCACGCCCGGACAGCTGGCGCTGGCCTGGGTGCTCGCTCAGGGCGAAGACATCGCCCCGATCCCCGGCACCAAGCGGGTCGCCTACCTGGAGGAGAACGTCGGCGCGGTCGCCGTCCACCTCACCGCCGACGATCTGCAGGCCCTGGTCGAGGCCGTTCCACGTGAAGCAGTGCAGGGTGCCCGCTACGGCGACATGGGTTCGATCGACGCCTGAGGGATTCCGCACGTTCGCCTGCGGGGAGATTCACGAAGGGGTGAGATGGGGAGTACACGCCGCTGATGGCGCCCGCCCCGAAAGGACCCCCAATGGACTTCTTCCATGACCTCGGTAGCTTCTTCCTCGCACTGCTGAGCTTCTTCGTGCTTGTGGCCTGGCTGATGGCGCTGTTCTCGATCGTCGCCGACCTGTTCCGTGATCGGGAACTGTCGGGGTGGGCCAAGGCCGCCTGGCTGTTCTTCCTGATCCTCATCCCGCTGTTCACCGCACTGATCTACGTGATCGTCCGCGGGGGCGGCATGGCTGAGCGGGCCGTGGCGCAAGCCCAGGCGAGCAAGGCCGAGGCGGACGAATACATCCGCACGGTCGCCAGTGGTGCCGTCGGCGAAATCGCCAAGGCCAAGGAACTACTGGACGCCGGCGCCATCACCGCCGAAGAGTTCGCCGCGCTCAAGGCGAAGGCCCTGGCCTGACCGACAAACCACAAAGGCTCAGCGCTTCACCCGAAGCGCTGAGCCTTTGTCGTGTCTGCTGAGCGCTCAGTCGGCGCGGTAGCCGTTCGGGTTGGCCGACTGCCAGCGGTAGGTGTCGGCGCACATCTCGTCCAGGGTGCGCGTGGCCTGCCAGCCGAGTTCACGGTTGGCCTTGCCGGGATCGGCGAATGACGCGGCCACATCCCCGGGACGGCGCGGCTTGATCTGGTAGGCGATCGGGTGTCCGCAGGCCTTTTCGTAGGCGTGCACGACCTCCAATACCGAGGCGCCGCGACCAGAGCCCAGGTTCCACACACTCCAGCCTGGGTGGTCGACCAGGTAGTTCAGAGCCGCCAGGTGCCCGTCGGCCAGATCCATCACATGGACGTAGTCGCGCACGCCGGTGCCGTCGACGGTGTCGTAGTCGTCGCCGAACACCGCCAGCTGCGCCAGCCGTCCGCTGGCGACCTGCGCCACGAACGGCACCAGGTTGTTCGGGATGCCGCGCGGGTCCTCCCCGATCCGGCCGGACGGGTGCGCCCCGATCGGATTGAAGTACCGCAGCACGCCGACGGCCAACTGGGGATCGGCGGCGGCCGCGTCGGCCAGGATCTGCTCGATCATCCACTTGGTGCGGCCGTACGGGTTGGTCGCGCCGGTGGGGGCGTCCTCGGTGAACGGCGGGGTGCCGTCGCCGTAGACGGTCGCCGATGAACTGAACACCAGCAGGTGGCAGCCGTGATCGGCCATCGCCTGAGCCAGCGCCACCGTGGCCGCCACGTTCTCGCGGTAGTACACCAAAGGCAGCTGGGTCGACTCCCCCACCGCCTTCCAGCCGGCGAAGTGAATCACCGCCTCGGGCGTGAACTCACCGAAGGCCCGTGCCAGCACGGCCGGATCGGCGATGTTGCCCTCGATGAAACCGGCCTCGCGTCCGGTGAGTGCGGCGACCCGGCGCAGCGACTCGGCCGAGGAGTTCGACAGGTCGTCGACCACCAGGACGTCGTGGCCGGCCTCCAGCAGCAGAAGCACCGTGTGGGATCCGATGTAGCCGGCGCCGCCGGTGACAAGTACGCGCATCCTTCGAACTTTCCTTTCAGCGGGTCGCGGTGACCCAGGTTCCCTGCCGCACAGTGCGTTGCACCTGCAGCCGGTCGTTCAACAACACTAGGTCGGCCGGGCGCCCCACCTGGAGGCGTCCGGCATCCAGGCCGAGGTAGTCGGCCGGTTGGACGGTGCTGGCTGCCAGCGCCTGTGTCGCCGTCACCCCTTGTTCGACGCACTTCTCGACAGCATCAGCCAGAATCAGCGTCGAGCCGGCGATGGCCCCGTTACTGGCCAGGCGGGCCACGCCGCCCCGCACTTCGACAGCCAAGGTGCCCAGCAGGTAGTCGCCGTCGCCGGCACCGGCCGCCGCCATCGCATCGGTGATCAGCACCACCCGCTGCGGGTAGGTCTGCAACGTCCAGGCGACCAGCTCGGCATCGACATGGACGCCGTCCGCGATCAGCTCCAGCCACACCACCGGGTCGCGCAGCAACGCCAGGATCGGGCCGGGGTCGCGGTGGTTGAGCGGCGGCATCGCGTTGAACAAGTGGGTGGCGCCACGCGCACCCCAGCCCAGCGCCGCCACGGTGGTGTCGTAGTCGGCGGCGGTATGACCGACGGCCACCACCACCCCGGCTTCGGTGAGTTGCCGGGTGGCTTCTTCCGCACCCGGAAGCTCGGGGGCCAGCGTGGCCATCCGCACCGTGCCGCGCCCGGCGTCCAGCACCTCGGCGATCACGTCCGGGGTGGGCGCGGTCAGCAGCGCCTCGGCGTGGGCGCCTTTGCGGGCCGGCGCCAGCCAGGGCCCCTCCAGGTGGATGCCGGCCAACTCGCCGCGCTCGACCCAGTCGGCCAGGTGAGCGACCTGCCGCACCAGGTCGTCGGTGGATGCGGTGACCAGGCTGGCGACCGTGGTGGTGGTGCCGCGCTCCCGATGGGTGCGCACGGCGGTCGCGGTCGCAGCGTCGTCGGGCTGATCGAAGGACGCCCCGCCGCCGCCGTGGCAATGGACGTCCACCAGGCCGGGGGCGAGCCAGGCGCTGCGGGCGTCCGGCTGCTGAGGTGGTTCGCCCGAGCCGATCGCACTCACCGATTGGTCGGTCACCTCGACCCAGCCCGGGCTGAGGGTGGCATCGCCGGTGAACACCTGATCGGCCGCGAGGTACATGCTCAGTTCACCCGATCGAAGTGCTGCCAGTCGGGCTTGTGGTCGAACGCGGTGCGGTAGTAGTCCGACATGGTCAGCCCGCTGGCGGCGTCCTCGTCGACCACGATGGTGGCGAAGCGATGCAACTGCAACACCGATCCGGGCACCATCGCCGCGATCGGGCCTTCCACCAGTGCCGCCACTGCGGCCGCCTTCCATTTGCCATGCGCCACCAGCACGACCTGGCGCGCATCCATGATCGTACCCAGTCCCTGGGTCAGGCAGTGGTGCGGCACCTCGTCCGGCGAGGAGAAGAACCGGGCGTTGTCGGCGCGGGTGCGGGCGGTCAGGGTCTTGATCCGGGTGCGCGAGGCCAGCGAACTCGCCGGCTCGTTGAAGCCGATGTGCCCGTTCGAGCCGACCCCGAGGATCTGGACGTCCACCCCACCGGCGGCCTGAATGAGCCGCTCGTACTCGGCGGCGGCCGCCTCGATGTCGGCGGCGTGGCCGGCCGGGACGTGCACCTGCGACGGCTTCATCCCCAGCGGCTCGGTGACGGTGGCGCGGATCACTTCGGCGTAGCTCTGCGGGTGGCCTTCGGGCAGGCCGACGTACTCGTCCAGGGCGAAGGCGTGCGCGTCGGACAGGTCGAGTTCGCCGGCGGCGACCAGCTTGGCCAGCTCGGCGTAGGTTGCCAACGGGGACGACCCGGTGGCGACTCCGAGGACCGCGTGCGGGCCTGCTGCCCGGCACACCGCAGCCACCTTCCGTGCGGCAACTCGCCCGACCTCGGCGGCGTTCGGGCAGATGACGACCTCCACGGCTTCCCTTCCACTCGTGGTGCCGCTCAGGACGGCTCCGTTACGAACTGGTGACCAATCATGACTGGAAATCATCATAAACGATCAGTTACAGTCATTCACATCTAGAGACCGCCGCGCAAGTGTGTCCGGAGGTCGACTCTCAAAGAGGAGGATCGGGCCTATGTTGGCCAAGCTCACCAAGGTCACCGCCATCGCTGCGGCGTCCATGTTCGTCCTGAGCGCGTGCACCGGAACCCCGTCGGGTACCGGCAGCGCTCCCGCCGGCGGTCAACTGCCTGCGACCACCATCAAGATTCTTGCCCCCAACTACGGCGACACGTCCAAGGCGGACTGGGAGAAGATCATCGCCGAGTTCAACAAGAAGCAGCCCAACGTCAAGGTCGACCTGCAGATGGAAGCCTGGGAAACCTTCACCGACAAGGTCAAGGCCCGGATCCAGGCCAACGATCTGCCCGACATCCTGAACGACAACGCGTTCGCCTCCGAGGCCAGCAGCGGCCTGCTGTACCCGATCAACGAGGTCATGTCCGACAGCACCCTGAAGGCGATCGAGCCCTCCCTGCTGAAGAACGGCGTCGGCCCCGACGGCAAGCAGTGGGCAGCGCCCGACATCGCTTCGGCCCGGATGATGACCGCCAACACCGACATCCTGACCAAGGCCGGCGTGACCGCCGCCCCGAAGACCTGGGCCGAGCTCGAAGCCGCCTGCGCCAAGATCGTGGCCACCAAGGTCTCCTGCTACGGCATGCCGCTGGGTAAGGAAGAGGCTCAGGTCGAGTCGTCCCTGTGGCTGTGGGGCGCCGGTGGTGACTGGGTGAAGGACGGCACGCTGGTCGCCGACCAGCCCGCCGCTGTCGAAGGCTTCACCGAGATCAAGAAGCTGATCGACGCCAAGGCCACCCAGGCCGACCCGGGTGCGTCCAACCGCCAGGCCGTGGCCGACGCGTTCAACCAGGGCAAGGTCGCCATGTACGTGACCCACTCCGGTCTGATGGCCACCACGCGCAAGGACTTCCCGAAGATCAAGTACACGCTGTCGCAGATCCCGAGCAAGGACGGCTCCCCGGTCGCCTTCGGTGTGACCGACTTCATCCTGGCGTTCAACAACCAGGACGCCAACCGCAAGGAAGCCACCAAGCAGTTCCTGGATCTGTTCTACAGCGACGCGATGTACGAGGGTTGGTACAAGGGCACCGGTCTACTGCCGGTGACCACCTCGATGATCACCGCCGCCAAGGCCAGCGATGCTGCCAACAAGGACTTCTACGACTCGCTGTCGTACGTGAAGTTCAACCCGGTCTCCGACCCCAAGTGGGACGCCTTGAAGAACGCGCTGCAGGGCACTGCCGGCACGATTCAGAAGGACACTCCGGAGAACGTCCTGAAGGCCGTTCAGGCCCAGCTGGACGCAGCGTCCTGAGCCGAGGCTCAGGCACCTGTGACCCTCAACCGGTGGGGGCGCTGTCGTCACGACGGCGCCCCCACCGCCCCGCCGGGCCCGGCCACGACCGCGCCGACGGACCAATCAGCCCAATACTCGTTCCCCGTTCTCGACGAACCGCCATGCTGAGATCAGCGGAGTAGTCCCACAGGAGATCTGATGTCTTTCCCGGTAGCCGAGCGGCGCAGGACGCCACGGCACAAAGAGGCACTGGCAGCGTTGCCGTGGCTCGCCCCGACCCTGGTACTGATCGCCGGCGTGGTGCTCTACCCGGCGTACTTGATGTTCTGGACCGCGTTCCAGAAGTACAACAGCTACGGGATCCTGCAAGGCCCCGCCGGCTGGAGCAACTTCTTCGGCAAGGGCGGCGCCTTCACCTTCCCGACCGTCCCGTGGGCGTCGGTGTGGACCAACACGGTGATCTGGGTGGTCGTGGTGGTCATCATGACCCTGGCGCTGTCGCTGCTGCTGGCCCAGTTCCTCAGTAAGGACTTCCCCGGACGCAAGGCGCTGCGCCTGCTGGTGCTGCTGCCGTGGGCGTCATCGGTGGTGCTGACCACCACGGTGTTCCGCTACGGCCTGCAAGGTGACGTGGGCATCTTCAACCGCTTCCTGGTCGACACCGGCATCCTCGCGGTGCCCTACGGCTTCACCAAGGATCCGACCGCGGCCTTCTGGGTGGCGGTGTTCGTGGCCATCTACGTCTCGCTGCCGTTCACCACCTACACGATCCTGGCCGGCCTGCAGTCGGTGCCTGGCGACGTCCTCGAAGCCGCGCATGTGGACGGCGCCAACGCCGTCCAGCGGTACTGGCAGGTGGTCTTCCCGATGCTGCGTCCGGCGATCGCGGCGGCCACGCTGATCAACATCATCAACGTGTTCAACTCGCTGCCGATCCTGACCATCCTCAACGACAACGGCGGCTACCACACCGGCCACACCACGACCACGCTGATCTTCCAGTTCAAGGCCCAGCTCGGGCCCGGCGTCGCCTCGGCCCTGTCGATCGCCAACTTCCTGTTCTGCCTGGTGGTGGTGGCGTTCTACTTCTGGATCGTCAAGCCGACCAAGGAGGTGCAGTGATGGCGGCCAAGGGCGGAGTGTTCCGCAAGCCGAACCCGTGGGGAACCGCGGTCGTCGCGATCGCGGTGGCCATCTTCTTCGCCTTCCCGTACGTGGTGATGGTGATCTCGTCGCTGAAGACGCGGGCCGAGATCACCAAGCAGCCACCGGACTACCTGCCGGCCAGCCCGCAATGGGTGAACTACCTCGACGTGTGGGGCTACCAGGCCGTCGACCCGGCCCAAGCGCTGCTGTCCAGCGTGGTGGTCGCACTCGGGGCAACCCTGCTGGTGCTGTTCGTGGCCACCCCGGCGGCCTACTACGTGGCCCGCTTCCGGTTCCCCGGACGAATGGCCTTCCTGCTGCTGGTGCTGATCACCCAGATGCTGCAACCCACCGTGCTGGCGATCGGCCTGTACGTGGAGTTCGTCCAGTGGAAGGGCTACCTGGTCTGGCTCGCCCTGATCCTGATCAACGCCGCCTTCAACCTGAGCTTCGCGGTCTGGATCATGCAGTCCTTCTTCGCCTCGGTGCCCAAGGAAATCGACGAGGCCGCGATGCTGGACGGGCTGGGCCGACTGCAGACCATGTTCAAGGTGTCGCTGCCGCTGGTGTGGCCCGGCATCGTCACCGCGATCATCTTCGTCTTCGTCAACACCTGGAACGAGTACGCCGCGGCCTTCGTCCTGCGCAACGACAAGCTGCAGACCCTGCCGGTGGCGATCCCCAGCTTCCTGGGTCAGTACGTCAAGGAGTGGCACTTCATGTTCGCCACCGCGGTGGTGGCGATGATCCCGGTGATCATCCTGTTCTCCCTGATCGAAAAGCGGCTGATCGGCGGACTCACCGCCGGTGCGGTCAAGTAAGGAAAGGAATCTTTGATGATCGAGTTCGGCACCGGCGGCTGGCGAGAGATCATCGGCGACGGATTCACCAAGGCCAACCTGCGCCTGCTGGTGCAGGGCCTGTGTGACCGGATCCTCGCCGAAGGCGTCGCTGAGCGTGGGGTGGTGATCGGCTACGACCGGCGGTTCCTCTCCGACACGGCGGCCTGGTGGGCCGCGGAGGTGTTCATCGGCAATGGCGTTCCGGTGACCGTGGTCACCCGTCCCGCGCCGACGCCGATGTTCATGTGGACGGTCCGCAACAAGGACTGCGCCTACGGCATCGCGGTCACCGCCTCGCACAACCCGGCGCTCTACAACGGCATCAAGGTGTTCACCGCCGGGGGCCGCGACGCCGACGCCGAGATCACCACCGAGCTGCAGAACCACATCAACACCCTCACCGAAGCCGACGTCCGTTCGGTGTCCTCCCATGAGGTGGCGGCCTCCCCGTTGGTGACTCGGCAGCCGTCCCTCAACTGGTACATCGACGCGATCCTGGACAAGTTGGACACCGAGACCATCCGGCACCAGCACCTCTCGATCGTGCTCGACCCGATGTTCGGAGTGGCCCAGACCTGTCTGCAGACGATCCTGATGACCGCCCGCTGCCAGGTGGACGTGATCAACGACCGCCACGACACCCTCTTCGGCGGGCGCCTGCCCTCGCCGACCGCCAAGACCCTGGAGCCGTTGCGACAAGCAGTGTTGGAGCGCGGAGCCGATCTGGGCATCGCCACCGACGGTGATGCCGACCGGCTGGGCATCATCGACGACGCCGGCAACTTCCTGCACCCCAACCAGATCCTGGTGCTGCTGTATCACTACCTGCTCACCGGCAAAGGCTGGAAGGGCCCGGCGGTGCGCAACATGTCGACCACGCATCTGCTCGATCGGGTGGCGGCCGCGCACGGCGAGCAGTGCTACGAGGTGCCGGTCGGCTTCAAGTGGATCTCGGCGAAGATGGCCGAGACCGACGCTGTGATCGGCGGGGAGTCGTCCGGTGGTCTGACCGTGCGCGGACACATCGCCGGCAAGGACGGCGTCTACGCCGGCAGCCTGCTGGTGGAGATGGTGGCGGCGTCCGGCCGCAAGCTCAGCGAGCTGTATGCCGATCTGGTCGCCGAGTACGGACGGCTGGAGATGGTCGAGGCCTCCTTCGCTTTCGACGCGGCCCGCCGCACCGAACTGCAACAGCGGATCTTCGTCGACCACGACCTGCCGGCCTTCGCCGAGCCGGTCGATCACGTCGGCTGGGAGGACGGCTGCAAGGTCTACTTCAACAACGGCGGCTGGGTCACGATTCGCTTCTCGGGCACCGAGCCGGTGTTCCGGGTGTTCTGCGAAATGCCCACCCAGAACGAGGCATCGGCAGTGGCGACGCTGGTGGCCGGCTACTACGGGCTGGCCTCGGACGGAGATCGGTAATGAGCACAGACCTCACCCGCGCTGTCATTTTGGCTCGGGGCCTGGGCACCCGCATGCGCCGGGACGCCGACGGCGCGGCGCTGAGCACCGAGCAGGCGGCGGCGGCCGCGTCCGGCGCCAAGGCGATGATGCCGATCGGACGGCCCTTCCTCGACCATGTGATCTCCGAACTGGCCGATGCCGGCATCACCGAGGTGTGCCTGGTGATCGGGCCGGAGCACACCGCGATCCGCGACTACTACGACGGCTTGGCCACCACCCGGGTGCGGGTCAGCTACGCCGTCCAGGCCGAGCCGCTGGGCACGGCGAACGCGGTCGCCGCGGCCGAGGAGTTCGCCGACGGGCACCGCTTCGCGATGATCAACGGCGACAACTTCTACCAGGCTCAGACGATTCGTGCGCTGGCCGCGGTGCCGGGCAATGCGCTGGCCGGTTACACCCGCCACGGGCTGCTGGCCAAGGGCAACGTGCCGGCGGCCCGGCTGTCGGCGTTCGCGATGGTGCGCGCCGTCGACGGCCTGTTGGTCGACATCCTGGAGAAGCCGGACGCCACCACGATCGCCACCGTCGGCGCCGATGCGCTGACCAGCATGAACTGCTTCACCTTCACCTCGGCGATCTTCGACGCCTGCCGGGCGATCACGCCGTCCACACGTGGCGAGTACGAGATCGTCGACGCGGTGCGTTGGCTGGTGGCCGGCGGCGAGCCCGTCCGGGTGGTGACCGTGGACGAC
>CAZLJN010000035.1:12182-13166 GCA_964559815.1 uncultured Propionibacteriaceae bacterium | reverse complement strand
GCTGGGCTCGTCGGCAGGGAAGTCGGTGGGCGGTGCCGCCGCGCTCGGTGCCTCGGCGAGCGCGACCGCGTCCGGCGCCACGAAGGCGGCCGGGCGGTCTGCCGGTGCGTACTCCGGTCCGTCGGTCCAATCGGCCATGCGCCCAGCCTACCGAGCCGACAACCGGCGAGCCGAGTGCTCGGCAGTGATGACCAGAGGGCGGAGATGTTCTCAGGGGTGCTGACCGGTAGGCTGATGGCTCGGTCGGACAAATACCCCGATGTTTTCAGGAGTGAGAATCATGCCAATCGGCAAGGTGCGTTACTACGACGCGGAGAAGGGCTTCGGCTTTCTCTCCAAGGACGACGGTGGCGAGGACGTCTACGTCCGCTCCTCAGCGCTACCCGAAGGCGTGACCACCCTGCGTCGCGGGCAAAAGGTCGAATTCGGTGTGGTCGACGGCAAGCGGGGCGAGCAGGCCCTGTCGGTGCGTCTGTTGGAGGCGCCGCCGTCGCTGTCGAAGGCCCAACGAAAGTCCGCCGACGAAATGGCGGTCATTGTGGAAGACCTGATCAAGATGCTCGACGGGCTGGGTAATGGATACCGGCGCCGCCGCTATCCCGATCCCAAGGTCGCCGGCAAGACCGCTTCGGTGCTGCGCGCCGTCGCCGATGAGTTGGAGCTGTAAACGTGAGTGTTGGAACGGCGGAACTCGACCAGGTCTGCGCGGACGCGGTGGAGTTGGCCCACGCGGCAGCGGTGGCTCGCGCCGGCGTGCTCGAAGTGGGTCGTCACCTGGGCGTCGTCGCCGAGGAGTCGCGGGTGGTCACCCACCTGTTCGCCTGCGATCATCCCGGCTACCCGGGCTGGCAATGGTCGGTGACGGTGGTGCGCGCGGCCCGGGCTCGGGTCGCGACCGTGTCTGAGGTCACCCTGCTGCCCGGCGAGGGTGCCCTGCTGGCTCCGGCGTGGGTGCCGTGGTCGGACCGGATCGGGCCCAAGGAC